>NZ_JCACKR010000034.1:0-6205 GCF_059505485.1 Stenomitos rutilans | reverse complement strand
CTGCGGTCGCTAGCTGGCACACTGTTTTGCTATTCGTGCAGGAGGTCTAGTGCATCTGGAGTAAATACTCTCCGGAGAGCCTTGATATTTCCTGCAATGAACGTCACCGCCGCAAGCGGACGGTGTATCACTTCGCTACCCCTCACACGCTTTGCGGCTCGACTCCGCTCAACAGCGCCCATTCGGACTGCTGTACTACATGCGCCCCAAGGGGCGGGGAATCTACCCGTAGCGATTGAATGCGCGTATGTACTATTTTACTGTTTCCTGGTTCGTCACATTATTGACCCTATGCAGCTTAACAAAAGGTTGCTTAAGCTGACCACGCTCACCTCATTAGTATTGAGCCGCCCCTAATAATTTGTTGTTCACCACTGCTAATATGACAGCGAAATGCTTAGCATTCATCGCAGTCAGACAACTCTTTTAATCTATGGACTCAAGAGGGAACGGCTTATTCAACACGGTCAACAAACAACGCGCAAATCATGGCATAGCCAGCGAAAAAGGCAAGTCCAACAACAAGTGGCATAGGACAATTCTCCTAATAATAGTTATGCTTTTCAAGCGTTGCTCTGACCATCATTTGAAAGGTCAAAGATTTTTTCTATTAGCGTCCTTCTTCTCAGCAGTGACCGTATCGGTAAAGCTAATGCTGGGGAACGCTGTAGCAGGCTTTAGAACAAGACTACTACCTATTACTTTAATACTACACCCCGGTTTAGCAGTCTTCCGGGCGATTGAATTGCTCTATGCCGAGATGCCGATCTGTTGCAAAATCCAGTCTGTTGCTTGAGGTAGATCGGGTGCAACAAAGTCTGGTCTGGTGTGATGTTGGTATTTGCCGCTGAGGATGCGATCGCCAAACCCGGTTTGCACCAAAATGCCGATACAACCTGCGTTGTGCGCCATGTCCACATCAGTTGCTTTATCGCCCACCATAAAGCTCTCCTTCAAATTCAAATCGTGATCCCAGCACGCGGCAACCAGCATGCCTGTATTGGGCTTCCGCCAGGTACTCCAACGGGTATAGGCTGGCTCTGTACCGCCTTCAGGTGCGCTGAGATAGGCACAGTAATAGAGCGCATCTAAATGAGCGTCCGCTTCAGCTTTTAGCAATTGGCAGAGGCGATCGTGCAGCGCCTCCACATGACTCGCGGGATAGTATCCTCTAGCAGGGCCAGATTGATTCGATACCAGGCAGCAGAACAATTCAGCCTGATTCAGTCGCTTGACCGCTTGAGCCACGCCGGGGATCAGGTGTAAATCCGTCACGTTGTGGATATAACCCACTTCCTGGTTGAGAACGCCATCACGATCGAGAAAAACGGCTCGCTTTGCCACGCCTAACTGCTCCAAACTTTCTCTAGCACCATCTGCGGTGAAATGTCACCCATCTTACCCGTCAGCGATTTGATGCCGATGAAGCGGTTGCTTTCAGGCAGTAGCTTTTGGGGATCGGTGGGGCCAAAGAGTGCCAGTGTGTAAGTTTTGACGGCAACAGCCAGGTGCATTGGAGCGCTATCGGTACACAACATCAAGCTTGCCCCAGCAATCATCGCTGCCAGTTTGCCTATATCCGCAGGTGCAGTCACTTTTAACTTGGGGCTTACTTCCTGGAGTGCGGCAACAAATTCTGCGTCTTCAGGGCCTTTGACCAGCACGATCGGTAACTCTGGCTGTCGGCGCTCAAAATCCTGAATGATGCCCTTCCAACTGGCAACGGGATAAATCTTGTCGATCCCCTTCGCCTTGGCTAGTTGACTAGACCCACCATGAATCAATACATAACCACTACTTTGAAGCCCCAGCCGCTTTCGCTCACCGTCTGCCCATTCAAGATCCTTTGCAGGCACACTCAGAGCCAGTTCAGGAGTGAGGGTATTAATCTCTAACCCTTGCAGGAGATCGTGATACATCTGAGCCGCGTACTGGTTTTGCTTTAAAGGCACTGCATTTGTCAAAAAAGACGTACCAGCACTGCCAGCATAGCCAACACGCACTGGAATACCTGTCAACCATAGCAGCAGACCAACCGTCCAACGTTGACCTAACGACAGTGCAATGTCATACTCTCGCTCTCGAATCACGCCTAGCAAATTGCCAAGATCTGCCAGACTGCTGCGGTCCTTAAAGTCAAACACAAGGGTGTTGTGAACCGACTTCGAAACCCGGTAGGCATCCTTTGCCCTGGGTTCAACCACGACATCGATTTGGGCAGTGGGATAAACCCGCTTCAGATCATCCAGGGTTGGGAAGAATAGAATTTGATCGCCAATTCCGCCAGGGACAAGGGCTACGATTCGCATAATAATTCTTTACGCTAATTCGCTCTTAATTTTAAGTGAAGATACAGGAAAGTTTTGCGTCTTGCACGTCACCATACGGCCATAATTTGAAACGCTATGTCGTGCAAGAAAGTGTCGCACTCGCTTGCGATGTGCGTTTTAGCTCCAGATTCCCCTGTAAGGGTACCATCGTTTACTCCTTTTCTAAAAACCTGAGTTCCTAAAAAGCCGTTGTTCCTGAAATGAGGTTAAAGTCACTCCTGATGAACCATAAACACTAGAGGACTGCCGTGTATCTCTTGATTCCTGCCGCTGGTTCGGGTCGTCGTATGGGTAGCAACCGCAACAAACTCTTGCTACCCCTCCTGGATAAACCACTTTTGACTTGGACGCTCGCTGCTGCCAAAGCGTCTCGATCGATTCGCTGGATCGGCATAATTGGTCAACCAGATGATTTTGCCGATTTCAAAGAGATTGTGCTGTACCTGGGCATGACGAAGTGTGTGCATTTCATTCCCGGTGGAGCAACTCGTCAAGAATCAGTTTACAAAGGCTTGCAGGCTTTGCCAGCCGTAGCCGAGCGCGTTTTAATACACGATGGTGCTCGTTGCCTGGTAACACCCGACTTAATCGATCGCTGTGCCGCTGAGATCCTCCGCTGTGCAGGGCTGATTGCGGCGATTCCAGTAAAAGACACCATCAAGGTTGTAGACCCCACCACACAACTCATCACCAGCACGCCCAATCGTTGCCAACTATGGGCGGCTCAAACCCCTCAAGGGTTCGCTGTCGAATCATTAACGCGTTGCCACAATGAAGGTCTTTCACAGGGCTGGGAAGTGACGGATGACGCGGCACTTTTTGAGCAGTGCGGCTTGCCTGTCAAAATTGTGCAGGGCGAAGAAAGCAATTTAAAGGTGACGACACCGATCGATCTGGCGATCGCAGAATTTATTCTGCGCCAGCGAGGCTTAGGGGGGTAGTTTGTGACCTTTCTACAGGCAACCAGCCGTTGCTATGGTTATTTCCCTCGCTTTAAGTTCTGCAAGAGCGTATTTAGCTCCTTATTATTTTTGCCTTGATCCTGATACAGGCGCTTCGCTTGCTCTAGCGCCGTAATGGCTTCGTCTTTACGATCGCGCGCTTGCAGTGCCTTGCCCAACTTGTAATAAGCATCAGGATTTTGCGGCGCGGCAGACGCAAACTGGCGATAAGCAATGATGGCAGACAGATAATCCTGCTTCTCCATGTAGACATCGCCAAGCGCGTTCTGCACATCAGCCGGATCAGCTTTTAAGAACTGTGCCCGCTGGTAAAACCTGAGGGCGCTGCTGTACTGGCCCTTAGCCTGCAAGATTTTGCCCATCTGAAGCTGAATAGTTGGATTGCGCGGCTCAACCTGCCCGGCTCGTTGAAATGCCGCCAACCCCCGCTCCAAATTGCCCTGATCCAGTAGAGCCGTACCGAGGCTGACCTGAATGCTTCCCTGCTTGGGGGCAAGACGAGCGGCTTGAAGCAATGGTTTGATCGCATCTTGAGGGCGCTCTTGCTGGAGAAATAAATTGCCCATGAGTTCATAGGGGCGGTAGTTACGAGGTTCTAGCGCAATCGCCCGCTGGCAAACGCGCAGGGCCTCGGCGTAGTTCTTCTCACGAGTAAGCACTACGCCTAAGGCCATTTGGGCATTCATATGGCGAGGCTCAAACAGCGTTGCCTGACGATAGGCTGCGATCGCCGCATCGTTGTTTCCCAGGCTTGCCTCACTGAAACCCAGAGCATAGTAAAAATCGGCATTTTTCGGATCGAGGGCGATCGCCTGCTCGTAGGCTGCGATCGCTTCTTGAAACTTTCCCTGGTTCGCTTGCAAAAAACCAATGCCTGAAAAGATGCGTGGGTTTTTATTATCCAGCTCTGCGGCCTGTCGATAAAGCTCGATCGCGTCTGGAAGTTTACCAGCGTCAACCAGCTTGCGGCCTTCCTGAAGCAGTTCTGTCACCTTGCTGTCATCAGCTTTATTACGAGCTGGCTGCGCCTGTACCAATTGGGGTGTAGTTAGCCCTAGCAGTAGCACAAGGCTTAAAACAAGAGAGTGTTGGGAACACGCGATCGCTTTTTCAGACATACCTTTCAACGCTACTTCAGTTGCTTAAGTGGCAGACAGATTAGATTACAGGAAAGATTTCTCCTTGGGAAGCCCTATGCGTCTGTTTGCAATTCGTCCAGTTTCGCTAGCACCTCGGTACTGTGAATCGCAGGATTCACTCCAGTGAAGGTCGCCTGTAACACCCCGTCTGGATCGACGATGTAGGTATGGCGCAACGCCACTATCCCTAGCCAGGAGCCGTAACGCTTACTCACAGAGCCATCTGTGTCTGCCAGCAACGGAAACTTTAGCCCTTCAGAATCACAAAACTTTGCGTGAGATGCCACCGAGTCAACACTGATGCCCACAATTTGGGTGTTGCGATCAAGGTATTGAGGTAGGTCTTGCTGAAAGCGCCGTGCCTCTAGCGTGCAGCCAGAGGTGAAATCTTTGGGGTAGAAGTAAACAACGACCCACTTGCCTCGATAGTCTGCCAGTGAAACCGTTCCATCGCCTGTATTCGTCGGCAGCGTAAACGCAGGAGCCACTTGATGCAGTGGTGGCTGTGCTCCGCCCATTGCAAAAGCTGCGATCGGGGCACTAAAAGCAGTGACTAATGCCAAACAGACAGTTATGACAAGCTTGAACAAAACGCGGCGGGTCATGAGCATATTGCCAGAATCATGAGGTTAGAAGAGCGGCTTAACATAAGTTAGCATTGTCGATCAACGGCACTTGTGTCAAATCTTCTGCACAATAAAGAGCCATCCAGAGACTCTCCCCAGATGGCCGAAATGTCTGTACAGGCAGAATAGAGAAACTGTCAGTGACCGAGCTACTCAATATTAATCGTATTCGGTGAACCGCTACCCGACGGAGCACCGAGTAAGGGTTTGCGGTAGTCGGCGTAGAGGCGATCGCGCCAGCTAAAGAACGGCTCAAAAATGCCGACATCAGCAATACCCGGTACTCCCTTCTCTTTGAGGGCTGCTGGAATATCGAGATAGTTGCCGCCCGGAAATTTCAAATACATGCTCAAGCCAGCCACAGCAAAGTCGGCCAAAGTGGGATGGTCGGTCACAAGATACGGTTGGTCATTGAGCAAGAAGCATAGCGAGGCAAGGTCACGCTTCACCGCATTCGTAGCCGTTTTGATCGTGTCTGCTCCAAACCCAACCCCCTGCCCTAGTACATTCAGAAACTCATTAGGAACGGCTCCAATCAGATTTCTAACTACATCAGGGACTGAACTTGGCAAGAAGGCAGTCCGAAAGCTTTGGTTCTGGTTCAAGGCCCCAATTAGCGTCTTGCGGGCATTTAAACCAATTGATTCATCCGCCCATTGCTCAATTAAGAGCGTTAAGCCACGAAGTTTAGGCTCAGTCGGAATGAGGGGACGATCGGGGTATTGGCGTTCCAGATAATCGGCGATCGCAGTGGAATCGGCAATCACTTCGCTACCGTCTTTGAGCACAGGCACCTGCCGCTGCCCCGACATACGATATAGATCAATCTGACCGACACCGGGCGTAACTTCAAACTTGCGGTATGCCAACCCCTTGTAATCGAGCATAAACCGCACCTTCTCAGAGTAATGGGACAACTCAAACTGATACAGCTCTAACATTGCGGATCTCCTGTGAGCGTTTGAGAAGCAGCACCGAACGGTTTCAGGTGTGACACAACTTCGTAGGACTAGCCTAATCCTCCCTTAAACGCAAAGACTATGCAATCTGCTCAAAGGAGCATCTAATCAGGCTATAAGCGCATCAATTCGCCACTAAGGATCGTGAACTTAATAAGACCGGAGAAAGGAGGGAAAGAAGTTAGACTG
>NZ_JCACKR010000033.1:84551-119977 GCF_059505485.1 Stenomitos rutilans | reverse complement strand
CAAAACCAGTCTCAGCTTTTCTTGTATCAATTTCTGTTCGTCGAACTCACGTTAAAGTAGCAGCGATCGTGACCGACCGTCGTGGCGAGTTGGTAAGTAGCAATCCCTGCTCTAGGGCACGAACTCTGTGACTACTCTTCCACCGCTCACAAGGATATTTTTTGTTTGATCGCCGAGGGTTCCCGTTGCTCTGGGCCCTGCCAGATTCATTGGTGGTTGCCCCTGTTGATATCTGACATTGCCATCTGCATCAAACTTTTGGGTGCCGATATTCCAGTTCAGGCGATCGGCATTGAGTTGAGCCTGGTTCTTTTCGCCAACGCCCCGCACGTCGCCCTCCAGGTAAAGCATTTTAGACTTAAGATCAACTCGCCCCTGGTTACCGCTAAGCGTCACTTGCTGCTGGCGGTTGCTGATCGTCAAAAGCTGTTCAGAGCCAACCGTTTGCCCCTGCAGATCCCAAACCAGATCGTTGCTGGCAAGCTGAGCAGGTGGATTTGCCAGGGTGAGTTGTGCGTTTTGCTTCAGCGTAATGGTTTTAGCTTTGAGGTTTGCAATGCCTTGATTAGCGGTAGCTCGATCGGTTAGGTCTGTTTTGTTAAAGCGATCGATCTGCAACGGGCGATCGCTGGCTAACGTCTGTTGCTTAATCTGCCAAATCAACCGTTCAGACTGAAAGGCTAGAGTTGGGTTGGCGGCTTGTGCCCTCACCCCCCCCTGTAATTCCAAGCGCTGGTTGCGGGTAAACAAACGGCCTTCTTTGGCAGCTACCTTTAACTGGCGATGAGTCCCAGTGAGATTGTTACGTACAATCACGAGATCGTTGCGGGGCTGCCACTCCAACTCATCACCTTTCATCACCAGTCCATCGCGCGTATCGGTTGCCACAATTTTGCCACGCAAGAAAATTGTCTGACCATTTTGCTGGACTTCGCCCTGTTGCCCTTTCACCTGCAACACCGACTGACCATCCTGAAAGAACTCTCCTGTTGGTTGTTGCAGGCGAGCAATCTTTTTATCTTTGCTATAGCTAGCTTGCGCGGCTTTCACCTTCCACCACAGCCGCCCTTTGCTATCAAATTCCTCCAGAGTAACCGCATTAAAGGTCAGGCTATTATCAAAATCTTCAGCTTGCTTGCTATCTTGCGCGATTTTTTCGGCAGTAAGGTTGCGGTTGCCGCAAGCTGTGAGCGTACTGAGCAACCCAAAGACCACGATCGACAGCACTAAACCAGCTGTAGATAAGCTGCGACGCGTTTTCTGCAAGCGATTGCGCTGTGAGAGAAACAAAATGGACATGATGACAGTTACTGACCGCGTAAGGAACAGAGCAGAAGACTGTCCTTTAGTCTACAGCCCAATGCTTAACGTCTGAAGGTGAAGACGCTAGTCCCACCCGTTGCGTTCCAGGATTGCCACGTTACACCGAGACCATCTGACGCTTGCAAAGTGCTCTTGCGAACCAAGCATCTGCTCTAGAAGACGTTTGTTCGCTTAATCGTCTTCCGGATCGTCCATTAGTCCTACAGTAGATAAAGGGCGGTAGGTGTAACTACGTGGTGTTTTTTGGATATCTTCTTTAATGTTATCCAGGTCAATGTAGCGATCGGCCACGTTGATCAGACTGTCGCTAGTCATCGATCGCAGGCTTACCACCTCAACGCGGACGCCGCGATAGCTTACTGCATTGACCGCGTAAGCAAGATCGCCGTCGCCACTGACTAAAACAGCCGTATCGTAAGAGCCAACCAGCGACATCATGTCAACGGCGATTTCTACATCTAGATTGGCTTTTTTAGACCCATCAGGAAGCTGCACCAGATCTTTGGAGATCACCCGATAACCGTTCCGTCGCATCCAGAGCAAAAATCCCTGTTGCTTCTCATTTGTGCGATCAACTCCTGTGTAGAAAAAGGATCGCAGTAGCCGCGACCCCGCTGTGAGACGACAGAGAAGTTTGGTGTAGTCGATTTCAATGCCTAACTGAAGCGCCGCATAAAACAAATTGGACCCATCAATAAAAATGGCAACGCGGCCCCGATTTTCAAGAACTTGCTCCTGTGTAAAAACAGATTCATTATCGAAGTTATTACTTAGCATGAGTGTGTTAAGCCTCGGTTTTAAGAGTAGGACAGTTTAATTTAACGATCACAGGCTGAACGCCCAAGGTTCGTTCAGGATGAAACAGCTTCTAAAAGTTCTAAACGTTGAAAAACAGGTTGAGGATTCCCCAACGGCTGCATGGGAGGCAGTGTTCCCCAGGCCGCATGGGATGTAAACGGGGCTGTAATATTAATTAAAGCATGTTCATTAAAATCAACGGAGAAGCCTAACTGCTGATAGACAGTGGTACTGAGCTGGGGGGTGATCGGCGCTAAGAGATAGGCCGCAAGTCTGACAGATTCCAATACAGTGTACAAAATTTGTTCAACTGCCTGCTCGTGTCCTTGCTTATACAATGACCAAGGGGTTTGGTCATCGATATACTTATTGCCTGCTTTCACAAGGCTCAAAATCTCCTCACAAGCTTGGTTGAAAGCAAGTGAATTGTAGGCTTGAGCGACTCGATCGCCCAAATCATGCCCGATTATTGACAGCGTACTCTCTGCCTGCATGATATCCCTCAAAATGTTAGGGACAGAAGCACCACAGTATTTGTGCGCCATCTTCAGCGTCCGGTTGAGTAAATTCCCTAAGTCGTTTGCCAGATCTGCGTTCAATATGTTGACAAATCGCGTTTCGTTAAAATCGCCGTCACGCCCAAACTCAATTTCTTTAAGAAAATAATAGCGAACAGCATCAGAACCGTACCGCTCAACCAACGCAACGGGGTCGAGCACATTCCCCAGCGTTTTGCCCATTTTCTGGCCGTCTTTAGTTAAATGCCCATGACCAAAGACCTTTACAGGAAGGGGCAAGCCAGCAGACCACAACATTGCAGGCCAATAAACGGCGTGAAAGCGCAAAATGTCTTTGCCAATCAGATGTGTATTGATCGGCCACCAGCGGCTCAACGCGTTTTCTAATGTTGGCTCACTTTCAGGATCGAGAAGGGCTGTCACGTACCCCAGGAGCGCATCAAACCAAACGTAAATTGTATGCTTGGTGTCAAAAGGAACACGGATGCCCCAGTCCAGATTAACGCGGGAAATAGAAAAGTCTTGCAACCCCTGAGTCACAAAGCTCAGGACTTCATTGCGACGGGCTTCGGGCTGAATAAAGTTCGGTTGCTCAGCGTAAAGTGCTTCTAGCTTGCTTTGGTACTTAGACAATCGAAAAAAGTAATTCTCTTCGTTACGCCACTCGGCTTCACGGTTGGTGTGAATCGAACAGCGGTGATTATCCAGCAAATCACGTTCTTCCTTAAACTCTTCACAGGAGAGGCAATACCATCCTTGCTGTTGTCCAAGATAGATGTCGCCTTGATCCCAGACGCGCTGAAAAAACTCGTTGACAATCGCTTCGTGGCGAGGATCTGTTGTGCGAATAAAGCGATCGTAGTGAATGTCATACTGATCCCAAAGGGCTTTGAACTTCGCCGCAATTTGATCACAATGCTCTTGAGGCTTCAGCCCGCGACTCTCAGCCGTGCGCTGAATGTTTTGACCATGCTCATCAGTGCCGGTAATCATCAGCACTGCTTTGCCAGCCATCCGCTGAAAACGCGCAATTGCATCTGCTGCGATCGTGGGATACGCGCTACCTACATGGGGTAAACCATTCACATAGTAAAGCGGTGTGGTGATGGCAAATATATTGCTATTTACAGAGCTAGAATTCATGTATTTTGAACGAAAATGCTATCACAGGGAATAGCGTGGTCTTGCTATGGTCTTGACGATGTAAACATTGAATATGAGCGGTAAAGGGCTTCTAGAAAACAATGGCTTTACCAATTAAGAAAAAGATACGGAGGTGAAGAATACTGAAGTAATTGCCTTTCAACCGCTCTAAAAAAATACACCTTTTGACAATTCTAGCTACAAACGGTCTTTCAACCGCTAAGAAAAGCTTAAGTTAATCATCAGATTTACTGACCCTTTTTCTTTACGACACTTTTCTATGAATTCGTCCTTGCTATCACCAATCGTTAATAACAATATCGTTCAAGCGATCGTAGTGACTGTCTTGGCTGTAGCAACCATCGCTTTTCTAAACAGGTGTGGTATACGACGCGTAAACGCTGAACTAGGGACGCAGAGGGGCATTTCTTCTTGGCGACATCGTTGGTACATCAGCATGGGTTCACTTTTTGGCAAATCAGCTTCTCAGTGTCAGCTTCAATCTATAAACCTTCAAGCATTCATTGCAAAGCACTCACACTCATGAAGCAACTACCAACCGCAGTTACAGACAGCGTTTTGCAACTAACAGCAGTTCTTTTAGCTAGGGAGAGTCCCCAGACCCTCGATCAAACCATGTAAAGTAATATTAACACTCTGCTCTCAAGATTGCTCTTTGACATTGCCTTGCCTCATGCCTTCAGACCAACCACTCCAGCTCTCACGCCTTCTACTAACCGTTTTAGGGACTCGTCTTTATACCCACTATCAGGACCGCATCCCCCAAACTGGCCCAGTGCTGATCGTTAGCAACCACCGTAGCTTTTTAGATGCACCGCTATTGATGACTGCGCTCGATCGCTCGATCCGTTTTGCCTGTCACCACTACATGGGACAAGTGCCCCTCATGCGCGACATCGTAGAGAAAATGGGATGCTTTCCCCTCTCGTTGCCAGAACAGCGGCAGCAAACCTTTTTTGACCAGGCTGCTCAGCTTTTGCAGGCCCAGCAAGTGGTGGGGCTGTTTCCCGAAGGGGCTGAGCCGATGGTTAAGCACACGCTGCCAGCACAGGTTGGAGCGTTTCAACGGGGATTTGCCCATTTGGCGTTGCGTGCGCCAGTCCCAGATTTGGTGGTGCTTCCGGTGGCGATCGCCTCTCATACAGAGGCTGTAAATGCTGCGTTTCCATTGCGCTTGTTGAGTCTGTTTGACCCTTCAGAGCCGCTGTTCTTACAAGACGGCTGGCATCCGATGGTGATCTATCAGCGGGTCAATGTCCTAATTGGTCGCCCCTACTGGATTCGTCCGATGCATCGTGAGCACTATCAGGGTAAGCAGGCTAAAGCTCTGGTGACTGAGCTAACCCAACAATGCCATACCGAAATTTGCACGTTACTAAAGCAGGGAAGCTATTAGGTGCGCTCTATTTCGATGTCCTATCCTTCACGCCGTTCTGCCATGACTAACGTTCAAAGCCACCCCTGTTTCCTCACGCCGGAGCGGTTGCAACCAGAATTACCGTTATTTGTGTTTTTGCCAGGAATGGATGGCACGGGTCGCTTACTCAAAACTCAAACTGTAGGGCTAGAGCCAGCGTTTGATGTGCGCTGTCTGGCAATTCCGCCCGATGATTTGACTAACTGGCAGATTTTGACTGAAACGGTTTTGTCGTTGATTAATGCAGAGTTGCAGCAAGCGCCCGATCGCCCCGTGTATCTCTGTGGCGAATCGTTTGGAGGCTGTCTGGCGATGAAGATCGCCCTCGCTGCACCGCAGTTGTTCGATCGCCTGATTCTGGTCAATCCAGCTTCTTCGTTTCGTCGTAAACCGCTAATCGCGTGGGGATCACAAACGACGCGCTGGTTGCCAGAAGCTTTATATCGGCTATCGTCGATCGGCCTCATGCCGTTTCTGGCACATCTGGGACGTATGACCGACCACGATCGACAGGAATTCTATGAGGCTGTTTTGTCAGTGCCGCAAAAAACATCAATCTGGCGGCTGTCCCTGCTTAACGACTTTGATGTGACAGATGAACAACTGGTGCAACTGCGGCAGCCTGTTTTGTTGCTAGCAAGTGCGGCTGATCGCCTACTGCCTTCGCTAGCAGAAGTACACCATTTAGCGCAGTTCTTTCCTCACGCGCAAACGGTTGTGCTGCCATCAAGCGGCCATGCATGCCTATTGGAAGCAGACGTAAACCTGTACAAAATTATGCAAGCCCAGAGATTTCTGATGCAACAAAGCCAGCCCTTATTGCGATCGCGCTGAGGTGAAAGCTATAGGTATGAAAACTCCATCCCCTGGGATTAGCATTCCCCCTTAAGAAACAAGACACAGTCATGCATGAGACTGTAGCGACTGGGTCACAATTTCAAAATAAGGGCGAGTGAGGATTACCTCTTCAGCAGGTAGAGCGACTGCGATCGCGTCTTGTAAGAACCGATAAGCGGTCATGCAGTGCGCAGTCTTTTTATGTGCGAGCAAAATCGTGTCTAGCCAGGACATCATTTGTTCTTTAAAGAAGATTTCGTCATCCCGCAAAATCGACAAGGCAATATACCGCAGCACCTCAGTCATGTCATACTTGCACCGCTGACCATGTTGTTGAATTAACTCTGGATAGGTTTGTGCTAGCTTGCGAAGTGCTTGAATGACGAGCGCGTCGCCACCGTCGCGTAATTTCTGATAAGCCTGTAGTCGCACGGCATAGCTGTGTGCGTACTGTTCTAGAGGAGAAAGCTCCTGAGCGTTGAGGTAGCGTCCATCAGCCTCTAGAAAGCTTTTTTCTAGGGTGTGATTAAGAGTATGCATAGTGAGACGTGTTTGGGTATATACCGACGAGTAGGACGGTCTGGACTGGCTCTAGCAGTGCGATCGTCAGAGTAAGCGCTCCGTCAGTTGGGCAACTCTGATGGAAGCGATCGTCCTTTGGATCATTGCTTTGCTAACGTGCCCATTGCCAAAGCCAGTCGAGACAGGTCGCAGGGATTTGCAATATACCGAATTATTTCTTTACAAAAGCGCGCTAATTTACCGCAACAGACGTGTTAATGCCTGCTGTATACCTCTAGGGAAGCTTACCTGCTTCCTGTGTCAGCTTGAATGTTTCCCTAAGCACGCTCTAGAGCTGAGTGGGGATACCCACACCTACCACGTTCTGGTATCAGCGCGATAGCTTAGTAAAGAGAGAACGTAGAGTACTATCGCGGGCTAGTGCCATGAGTCAAGTTTGGAGCAAGATTGGAAAAGTGGTGGGTGCGCTGTTCTTGTACGGGGGCGGTACGGTTTCACTAGCGATCGTGACAGCGATCCTGACTAGCCATGCGACTGGCGTTGCTTTCACGTTGTTGGCGACCGCGCTGATTTTGTTTGGCTTAGCGCCTGCGTCTTTAGGTGGCTGGTTTCTGCATGCCAGTGCAAAACTTCACAGGCAGGCTATGAGAGAACGCTTTTTTCAAGTGCTTCAAGCAAATCAGGGGAGGGTGTCTGTGTTGAATTTTGCTGCGGCTGCCCGCCTGGAACCCGCGATCGCTCGTCAGCACTTAGATGCTTGGGCCAAAGAATTTTCTGCCACCTTTGACGTCAGTGAAGAAGGCAACATTTACTACATCTTCACAAAAGAACCATTTGCACTGCCTGATACTGGCAACCTGAGTACGTGGAGCCAAATACTCCGCCAATGGCTACAGTCCGCTGTTTGAAGCTTCATGGTTGATCGTGGGTGGATTATGACGTATCCCGTAGTTTTACAGTAGTAACTGGACAACACTCCGAGTAGATTCAAAAGTAATTCGTGTTAGTACTGAGATTGGCTTGGGCATACTTTCATTACTGAAATCGTCAGGGACTAGACAACTGAGTTATGCCCAACCCCTTAAATGTGGTTAGAGGACTTTAATCGGGTATGTAAGCGGTTACTAGCTCGGTTGAATTAGCACGACTGAGCCGTTTGGCTACATAAGCCTGAGCATCGCTGGTGTAATACTTTTTACTTAAACTTTTTTGAAATTCCAGTGCTCACAGTCATCACTCTGCCCCCGGCCAATGCTATGAAACCTGAACATCTTGAAAGCTTGCGCGAATGCTGCCACAGTGATGTCGCTTTTGAGCAGATGCAGCGAATCTTGCTGGCAGCAGAAGCCGAGCACCAGCAGATGGAGTTAAAAACGCTCTGCCAATCGCTGCTAAGTCAGCCGGTTCGTAGCGCTGGTGTCCCTGCAAATGTTAATCGCAATCACTATCTCAAGTCGCTTGAGGAACTCATTCTAGAGCGGACAGCGGATTTGCTCAACACAAATGGTCGGTTGCGGCAAGAAATTGTTGAGCGTAGACGCGCTGAAAAAGCGCTTCAGGAGAGTGAGCAACGCTTTCGATCGCTCATTGAAAATGCCACTGATATCATTGTGGTGCTCGATCGTAAGGGTATCTTTCGCTATTGCAGTCCCTCGGCTGCAAAGGTGCTAGGGTACACCATTCAAGATGTTGTGGGGCACAGCACGGCTGAATTTGTACATCCAGACGATATTTCGATCATTGTGGCTGTGCTGGAAAAAGCGATTGAACACCCTAAAACGAGCCAGCCTGCAATCGAATATCGGGTGCGTAACCGTAACGGTTCCTGGTGCTTTTTTGAAGCGGTTGCGACGAGCTTGCTAGATGTACCAGCCATTAACGGGGTTGTGATCAACTGTCATGATATTACCGAGCGCAAACGGGCAGAAGAGGCACTACTTATTGCTAATCGACAGACAGTCAACATCCTGGAAAGCATTACGGATGCCTTTATGTCGCTGGATCGACAGTGGTGTCTAATCTACGTTAATCAACAGGCCGCGCAGCTATGCCAGCGATCGCGCGAGGAACTCCTGGGACAAAGCCTGTGGGAGGTCTTTCCTGATATCGTCGGCTCGGTTTTTGACCAGGAATATCATAGAGCGCTAGAACAGCAGGTGCCCGTTACCTTTGAAGAGTTTCACCCCTCTTTGAACGCTTGGTTTGATGTCCGATTGTTTCCCTCTGCGGATGGGATGTCCCTCTTCTTTTTAGATGTGACGGAGCGCAAGCAGGCACAGGCCGAATTGCTGGAGATGAGTACGGCTCTCGGTAACGCGGTTGAGGGCATTGCTCGCCTGGACATCAACGGTCATTATATTGCCTTAAATCGAGCTTATGCGGCTTCTCTCGGCTATCAACAAGAAGAAATGATCGGCATGTCTTGGCAGCAGACAGTGCATCCCCATGATCTGGATGTTGTCACTGCCGCTTACCAGCAGATGATGGTTGAGGGGAAAGCCGAAGCCGAAGCGATGGGCTTACGTAAGGACGGTTCAACGTTTTACAAAGAGATGGTCATAGTTGCCGCCTATGATTGGCACGATCGTCTCATTGGTCATCATTGTTTTACGAAGGATATTACAGAGCGTAAGCAAGCAGAAGCCGACCTTTTAGAGAGTCAGGAGCGGCTTAAACTCACGCTAGAGACCACTCAAATGGGCATCTGGGATTATGAGCCAAACCGGGGAACGGTGAAATGGTCTGATAGCTGTGAACAGTTGTATGGGTTTGAACCAGGTACCTTTACTGGCACGAAGGAAGCGTTCTTTGATTGCATTCATCCAGACGATCGTGCTGCCGTCGTCCAGCACACCATTCAGCAGAGCAAGCAAGCAAGTAATTACAGCAAAGAATTTCGGATTATTCGGCGCGATGGCACTGTAGGGTGGATTTCAGAGCGCAGCCATACGTTCCACGATGAAGCAGGTAATCCAGTCCGCATGCTTGGCATCTCGATGGATACTACCGATCGCAAACGGTTTGAAGAAGCGTTGAGCCAGCAAGCAGAACGAGAACGGTTAATGGGGGCGATCGCCCAACGTATTCGCAACTCGCTCGATCTGGAAGAAACATTAAATACAACTGTTTCAGAAGTGCGGCAGTTTTTAAAGGCTGATCGAGTGGTTCTGTTTGCCTCGCAGCAAGCAAAGAGTGGGTTCATTACCGCTGAGTCTGTCGACTTGAGTTGGCTATCAATGCTGGGTCTAAAAATAGAGGGCGACTGGGTTGAGCAGCGCCATACCGAACATCGGCAAAGCAAAAATCTGATTGTTGCCAATATTCAAACCATCGACTCGCACGATGCTTTTCGGCTGTTTCTGGAGCATTGGCAGGTCAAAGCAGTTTTGGCAGTACCCATCTTTCAAGGCAATGCCATTTGGGGCGTGCTCATTGCCCATCAGTGTTTAGCGGAACGCCATTGGGAGCCGTTTGAAATTGGGTTGTTGGAGCAATTGGCAACCCAGGTGGCGATCGCAATCCAGCAGTCAGAGTTGTATCGTCAAGTTCAAAAACTCAATACAGCTTTAGAAGCCCAAGTCCACGATCGCACCGCGCAACTTCAGCAAGCATTGCGGTTTGAAGCCACGCTGAAGCGTATTACTGACTCTGTACGCGACAGTTTAGATGAAGACCGTATTCTACAAACCGCTGTGCAAGAACTGGCATCAGGGTTGGAAATTATGGGCTGCGATGCTTCCCTCTATGATCCTGATCGTCGTACCTCTACTATCTGCTACGAATACATTCTCTCGGACTTGCCCACTGCTAATGGGGTTACTGTAGAGATGGAAGAATTAGCTGAAGTCTACGACTGGCTTTTACGGGAACAGTGCTTTCAATTCTGCCGTATTCATAGCAACAATCCGCGCTTATTGAAAAAGCAATACACCATTCTGGCCTGTCCGATGGTGGATGATCAGGGCGTAATGGGTGATTTATGGCTCTTCCGTTCTTCGGGCGATGCCTTTACAAGTCAGGAGATTCGCTTAGTGCAACAAGTGGCTAACCAGTGCGCGATCGCCATCCGTCAGGCGCGACTCTACCAGGCTGCTCAGGCACAGGTTGCTGCGTTAGAAGAACTCAACCAGCTCAAAGACGACTTCCTCAGCACGGTTTCTCATGAATTGCGGACACCGATGTCTAATATGAAGATGGCGATCCACATGCTGAAAACCGTCTCGACACCAGAACGGCAAGCGCGCTACCTAAATATTTTGCAATCGGAATGTTCGCGTGAGATTGAGCTGATTAATGACTTGCTCGACTTGCAGCGCTTAGAGGCTTCGGCCTACCCCGTCTCGCTGGAGACCGTGAATTTGCACACTTGTCTGGCAACTGTTATTGAGCCGTTTTACTCACGGGCAAACGATCGTCAGCAAGCACTGACCATACACTTTCCTGCTCATCTACCCTCAATGACTACAGATAAAGCAACCTTGCAGCGGGTGGTAGCAGAGTTGCTCAATAATGCCTGCAAATATACATCACCTGGTCATGCCATCACCTTGACGGTTGACTATAAACAACCTTTAGGAGTCGAGCTAAGTGAGGCAATGGCACAAATTATTATTACTGTTGGCAACCAGGCAGAAATTCCCCTAGCTGAATTGCCACACTTGTTTGAAAAGTTCTATCGAGTTCCCAACGCTGACCCCTGGAAGCAGGGTGGAACCGGGTTAGGGTTGGCTTTAGTACAGCGTCTGATCAGCCAGCTTGAAGGAGCCATTCTCGTCGAGAGTTCCAATGGTTGGACACATTTCTCGATTCAGCTACCCCTGCCAGCGCGATCGCTCATGACAGCACTTTCTGCTTAACTTATAGCTATTTTCATTCACCACACCCGATACCCTAAACTCAACACCCGTCCTCAAAGGACTAGGCCTTAGCCAAGCAATAACCGCCGTAAACTCCAATAGCACAGTTTAGGTTGCTGGAGCGAGTATATGTGTATGCGAGCTAGACCTAATCAACTACTTGCAACAGTCCCATTTTCAGACGATCGAAGACGTGTCTTACCTGGCTCTGCTCTTCATGACTTAGCGGCGTATCGGCAATCATGGCATGCAGGAAGTAAGCTTCATCGACGCGGGTAATTCTGCCAGAACTAAAAATCCGCTCAATCACCTGGGCGATCGTTAAGGGGGTTGAGTGATTGGGCAACAGCATTAGGGCACCTCTCATATTTTATGAAGCATGGGGCAACGAAGCTGAGGACGAACGCCCCTTACTTCATTTAATCTTCATGAAACTAGTGTCTCTTAATAGCTGCTTGTTTTGCTCCACCCAACGGCGTCATCCAATCAGGTGAAACACACGCTGATTTAATCCAACTCTGACGTAGGGTGCATGGATAAGGTGATTGGTAAACGCGAAACCAGTGAAACTGGTTGCTCAGTGAACTACACCCTTTAAGCTGTGTGCAGACGGTGAGATTTTTTACTCAGTTTACGGGTCGAGGCTCGATACACTTCTTCTTGGGCAAAACAAATCGACAGACGCGTTGCGCCTACTACAACCCAGGTATACCAACGCAATTGATCAACTTCACTCAAAAGCTGATCGACAATCCAGGGTTCTGAACAGTGAATCTTCAGTGTGCTATTTTGATCAAGGTGCAGAAAGCATTTCGCCAAAGAGTCGGCAAAAAAAGAGCGAAGCCGCTCAAGGCGATGTTTTTCGAGCATGAGCGAGTCTTCAACGGTTAATTCTAGGGACATAGCTGTAATCCTCAAGCGAAGATGTCCTGATTTAACTCTATTGATAGAATTCCTTCCTACGGTAGTTCCTGGGATTTTATTGCACTCCTGCTAATGGCTGTCTACGAGGAATTACGGTTCCTCCTAAGGAGTTAAGCAATCTTTATTCTTGTACAACACGCTTTCTGGTGAAAAAATCATTGTTAAAGAGCGTCAAGCTGAGGTATGTAAGAGGTGATGGATCGGTTGTACAAATCTTCACGCTCTTACCGCTTGCGCTTCATTGGTCAGTCATGTGATGAGCAGTCGTCTCAGCGGTCTGATACGCTGCTATTAGTCTGTAAAGGATTGACATTGTGAGCCAACCACGCGTTCTTTGTCTCGGTGAAGCGTTATATGACTTCTTGGCAGATCAACCAGGAGTACCGCTTAAGCAAGTAAAATCCTGGACACCGTATCCGGGTGGTGCTCCTGCTAATGTTGCCTGCGGGTTGGCAAAGTTAGGCACCCCCACTGGTTTTGTTGGCTGCGTCGGTCAAGATGACTTGGGTACTGGGTTGGTAGAGTTGATGCAGTCGATCGGCGTCGATGTTAGTGGGATTCAGCGCCATCCTACGGCACCCACTCGCGCGGTCTATGTAGTGCGATCGCTGACAGGCGATCGCACCTTTGCAGGCTTTGGCGATCGTGATACGGCTGAGTTTGCAGATACCCATCTTCAGGCTGATCAGCTTTCGATCGCTCAGTTTGAAAGCGCTGATTTTCTGGTGTTAGGCACCTTGGAACTGGCCTACCCAGATAGTCGAGCGGCGATCGGTCGAGCCTTGCAATTAGCAAACCAGCGCTATGTCAAAATTCTGGTCGATGTCAACTGGCGACCCGTTTTTTGGGCTGATGAAGCGTCTGCTTTACCGCTCATTCACGCCGTCATTCAGCAGGCTGACTTTCTCAAGCTTTCTGAAGAAGAAGCTGAGTGGCTTTACAATACGACCGATCCTGGGGTGATTGCCCATCGTTTGGGCAGTGTTGAAGGTGTTCTGGTAACGGCTGGCGAAAAAGGCTGCGCTTACTACTTGGATGGTAACGAAGGCAGCATTCCAGCATTTAAGATTGAGGTAGAAGATACAACCGGGGCTGGTGACAGCTTTGTGGCTGGACTGTTGCATCAACTCTGTCAGCATGGGCTGAAAAGCTTAGCCGATCCTGATGTGGCTAGAAGCGTTGTTGGCTATGCCAGTGCGATGGGAGCCTTGACGACAACTCGCCGAGGCGCGATCGCCGCCCAACCCACTGCCGCTGAGGTTGAAGCCTTTCAGTATTTGCATCAGCAACCAGGATCGTTGTAGGAAAGAGAGCTTGGGGGGTTTAGAGTACAGGGTGTAGAGACAGTGAAAGCTGTATACCAAGAAGCATAGTCTACTCCATCTGTTTTCCACCTTTTGCCTTCTCCTGTCTGCCAATTCAGAACGTTCTTACTTTTGCCAACGTCTGCCATGCCAACCGAAATTGAGCGAAAATTTCTTGTTAAGGGCGATGCGTGGCGATCGTTAGCAAGCGGCGTTGCGTACTGTCAGGGATACATCACCTCGACGGTAGAACGAACCGTACGTGTGCGAGTTGTGGGGCGGCAAGGTTACTTAACCATCAAAGGAGGCACAACAGGCATCTCACGGGCGGAGTTTGAGTATTCCATTCCTGTAGAAGATGCACTGGAACTGTTAAGTACGTTGTGCGAGCCACCGCTGATTCAAAAAAAGCGATACAAAATTGCGCATGCAGGCTTGATTTGGGAGGTTGACGAGTTTGAAGGCGAGAATCAAGGCTTGATTGTAGCTGAGGTAGAACTGGGGGATGCTAATCAGGCGATCGTGCTGCCTGACTGGATCGATCGCGAGGTCTCCGACGATCCCCGCTACTTTAATGCAAATTTAGTCAAGCATCCGTTTAGTCAATGGGAAAAAGATGAGGGATGAAAGTTTTGAGTTTTAAGAAAGAGAGGTGAAAGGTGAGGGATGTGAAAAGAGTTTTGAGGTTTCTTCCCTTGCTTCCCCGCTTCCCTTGCTTCCCCGCTTCCCTTGCTTCCCCTGCTTCCCACTCCCCTTCTGCCTTCAAACATTCAGCGCCTTTCTAATTTGCATCACGATCGCGCTTGGGGATTGATCGATGTCTACTTGAATGGCATCTTCGGGTTCTTCTAAGGTGTCAAACTGGCTTTGCAAAAGGTCTGCTTTCATGTAATGCCCCTGACGCTGTTGCAAGCGCTGCTGAATGAGGGCAAACGAGCCTTTAAGATAGACTTGCTTTACCTGTTGCGATAAGCAAAGCCTTTGACGATATTCAGACTTGAGTGCAGAACAAGCAAGCACTGTATTGGTGTGAGATTGTAGCCAGCCTGCGATCGCCTGCTGTAGCGCCATTAGCCAGGGCAATCGATCGACATCGCTTAACGGTATGCCATGCCGCATTTTGTCAATATTGATGGGCGGGTGAAAGCTGTCAGCATCATAAAACGACCAGTGCAACGCTTCTGCTAACTGGGTGCCGATCGTCGTTTTGCCAGAACCAGAAACACCCATCACTAAAATAATCATTGCAACCGCTCTATTCACGTAGACGAATCGTTCATGTATGATAAGTACGGTATTCCTACTTTATTGTCGTAGATTCTGTTGGATGCCCCCTTCAATCTGGCACTGTCTAACGACGATTTATTAGTCGCTACTTTTCGCTTATGACTGCAACATCCTCTTCTACTACTCTTTTGCGCCAATGGTTGGGAGTCACCACACGGCTGCCCTGGATCTGGATTCTGCCGACAGTATACCTTTGCTTGATGCTGTTGCTACCGACGATCGCGCTCTTGCTCAAGGCCAGTACTGAAGGCCCTACCCGCTTTTGGACGATTGCGACTAGCCCGATCGCGCTCGATGCGTATCGGGTCACTTTTGGCACTGCTGTGGCAACCGCCTTGATCAACGGCATTTTTGGCTTGTTGATTGCCTGGGTGTTAGTGCGCTATGAATTCCCATTCAAGAAGATCATTGACGCAGCGGTTGATCTACCGTTTGCACTGCCAACCTCTGTGGCAGGCTTAACATTGGCCACAGTCTATAGCGAAAATGGTTGGATTGGTTCTCTGTTTGCACCGTTAGGCATCAAGCTAGCGTTTACCCAGTGGGGGGTTGCGATCGCCATGTTGCTCATTTCGCTTCCCTTTGTTGTCCGCACAGTACAGCCTGTCTTAACCGATTTAGAACGGGAAATTGAAGAAGCGGCTTGGTGTTTAGGCGCTAGCAAATTTCAAACGTTTTGGCGCGTGTTGCTGCCGCCAATTTTGCCTGCTACCCTGACGGGCATCGCGCTGGGTTTTTCGCGGGCGGTTGGCGAGTATGGCTCGGTTGTTATTGTGTCATCCAACACGCCATATAAGGATCTGATCGCACCTGTCTTGATCTTTCAACGGCTGGAGCAATACGACTACGCTGGCGCAACCGTCATTGGGGCTGTGTTGTTGGGTCTTTCGTTGGCGCTGCTCGTTTTAATCAATTTGCTGCAAGCATGGGGGCGTCGGTATGGCTAATCTTGGTCCATCACTCAAAACATCAGCTACCAGCCTATCTGTGGCTGATCAAGCGATAGAGGTCAAGCCGCGTGAGTGGTCAAAAATTGGGTTGATTACATTAGCGGTGTTGTATCTTACCCTCATTCTATTTGTCCCAGCGCTTAATGTCTTTATCCAGGCTTTTAGCAAGGGGATTGGGCCGTTTCTGTCTAACTTGACGGAACCAGCGTTCCAAAATGCGGTGAGGCTGACGTTTATCATTGCCGCGATCGCAGTGCCCGTGAACACCATCTTTGGGCTATGTGCGGCCTGGGTAATTGCGCGCCATCGCTTTAAGGGACGGGCGTTTGTCATCAGTATTTTGGACGTGCCATTTTCAGTATCCCCGGTCGTTGCAGGCTTGATGATTGTGTTGCTCTATGGGCGCAACGGTTGGTTTGGCCCCTTTTTAGATGCTCACAACATCAAGATCATTTTTGCGCTGCCCGGTATGATTCTGGCAACAGCGTTTGTCACCATTCCCTTTGTGGCGCGTGAGGTGATCCCGGTGCTGGAAGAAGTTGGCACTGACCAAGAAGAAGCGGCTCAGACGTTAGGCGCAAACAACTGGCAAATTTTTTGGCGTGTTACCTTACCCAGCATCCGATGGGGCTTGCTTTACGGGGTACTGCTGACCAACGCTAGAGCGATGGGTGAGTTTGGTGCAATTTCTGTGGTTTCTGGCAACATTGCAAGCAAAACCCAAACGCTCCCCCTCTTTGTGGAAGAGGCGTATAAGCAATACCAGACGGAAGCCGCCTACTCTGCGGCAGTACTGTTAGCGCTTCTGGCTGTTGTGACCCTCATCTTTAAGGAAATTTTGGAGCGTAAAACTCGCATCAAAGAGGTTAGAGAGGAGGCATGAATGGCAACTGGAAGCACCTCTGAAGATTCACTAGCATTGCCGCCGGATGATATTCGCTCATCTGGCAACCAAGATGACAGCCGCCCTACGCAAAAACGCTTGCGGATTCGGATTCCCAAAAACTATCACGATGAACCCGTTATTTCTCGGCTCATTTCCCATCACGGCTTGACGGTTAATATTACCGCTGCCTTACTGGGGGCGAATGCTAGAGATGATGGCTGGTTTGATCTGGAGCTTCGCGGTACTCGTGAGCAAATTCGCAGTGCTCTACTCTATTTCAACGACCTCGATTTAGAAATTTGGCGCGACGGTACGGAGACGTACAGCGATGGTTGGTAGCAGAACAGCACGATCGCCCCTTTTCCTCAAGCAGATAAAGTATCGCAGCAATAGTGTTTTTCTAAAACGGCCTCAGTAAGATGAGTGGTAGGACAGTTAAAAAAATGTCCAGTGCTGAGTGGGTAGAGCTGATTATCCTTGTACCTTGATGCAAGGATGTGAACACAAGCGGTTAACCCGAATCCTATTCCTCTTTAGAGGAGTCACAGACTAAGCACTTTGGCGATCGAGGAGAAAGCAGAACCATGAAGTGTTCGCTGGACGCAGCCCATTTGACCCCTGACAAACAAAAGCGGCTTAAGACCTTGATGGCTCTCTTGGCAAAGGCAAAAGCTTTTCAGAATGCTTCTGTCCGGGTGGTACATCACTACACCCAACAGGAATGGGAACAAGATTTCACGTTTGCATCACTCGCGTGCGGCAAACGGAGCTATATGCGGGGACGTGGGGGAAGCATTCAGCGAGGCGATCAGATTGTCTTGCAAAATGGCGCTCATACGGTTCGTTATCACGTGGATGAAATTGACTACGAACCAACGCCAGCTAGATTTTGGATCGCCCTTCTACAGCCATGCTCTGAGTTGGTTGTCGATCGTCGCTTTTGGATGCAGCCCGTTGACGAAGCGTGTCGCTCATCAATCTGAGTTTCAATTTATTGCAGGGCGGATTACTGGGAAGATGCAAGATCTGAGTTTCCACCGAAAAGAGCCTGAAGCCATCTAGATCTGTCTTTAAGCAGGCTTTAGCGTACCCGGTACTTCAGACCCGTGTTCAAGCGCTGCTCTACAACCCATCGACCCTTTAGCAGGGTGGTTACGCCATACTGTTTTCGATCGCCCAACGAGCCAGCTCGGTACGGTTGTGCAAACCCGTTTTGCCGAGCATGTTGCTGACGTGGCTTTCGATCGTCCGCTGGCTAACGTTTAATTCATCCGCGATCTCACGATTAGCCATCCCACGCGCCACAAACTGCACTACGCGTAGCTCTGTCGGCGTAAGTTCAACATCGAAGGGGACTTGAATCTTAGGCCCACTGTCGTTCCCCTTGCCGGGGCGATCGGCAATACGAGCAGCCTGCTTGAGCGACGACTCCACTTGTGCAACCAGCTCTTCGGGTTCAAACGGCTTGACCATGTAAACGTCCGCCCCCGTGTTCAGCCCTTTGACCCGATCCTGGCTCTGCCCTTTCGCTGACAAAAACAGCACAGGTACCCAACTGGTGCGAGGATCTTCTCGAACATGTTTGACTAAGGAGTATCCGTCCATCTCAGGCATCATCACATCGCAAATGATCATGTCTGGAATTTCTTGCTCTAACACTTCCAGAGCTTCTCGCCCATTCTCAGCGGTGACTACTTCATAGCCCCGAAACTCCAGGTAGTCCTTAACGAGCAGGATTAGGTTGGGATCATCGTCAATCAGCAGCAGTCGCTTATGATTGCCCACGCTGGTTTCCTTCATGCTGTGCTACTCACTATTCCTGGGTCTAGATCGTTCGTGTGGATGCTGAACGCTTAAAGCAAGTTCCTGCGCCTGCTACAGCAATGATTAGCCTGCGCAAACCAAACGGCTCTGGCATTTGAAACATTATTGTAAGCAGCATCAGGAGAATCGCTGAAATCTAAATAAATCTAAATACTGATTGAATCCTACTTGAATACCCATGTGAAACCACCACCTTAGCGTCAGATTTCACTGTGTCATTATATAGCTTCCTTGAAAATATAGCCTTATTAAGAGCACGTCTCTGGCATAAATGCAGCAGCTGATTGCAGGGTAGGAGAAGTCTGGACGCATTGATGGAAACAGTTGTCTGCAGTTAGTTTATTCTATGACTAAATTTTGGTAGCAGCAAATTTAACCGATGGGTGAAGCTGATTTGCTTAAGTGTCAGTTCATTCAATTAGTTACGCAAAGCCCATTAATGTAACGGCTGCTCATTTGTAGGGATGCTTTGCATAGGTGGTACAAGCGCGATCGTTTTTGTGATAGACGACTGATGCCACATGGCCCAACGGCTGTTGCTGTAGTAAGGAAAGCCGTCTCTCAGACTACGTTTTAGGTCTCAACTAATAGGTGCATGCTGCTGACAAAACCAAGTCGATCGCTATGAAAAGTTGAGCTACTCAGTGGTCACCTCATTGGTCGTTTCTGTGGAAAGCGGCTGTGAGGGGTCTGGTGACTGGTTAGGTGGTAGGGGATGCACTAGAAAGGCATGGCTCTGTACGACCTGGTTGGCAAGCAGATGCTCTTGAATGATCCGTTCAATCACGTCTGGTGTAACGCTGTGGTACCAAATGCCATCTGGATAGACGACCAGAATTGGCCCCTTTATACAAACGCGCAGACAGTTTGCTTTGGTGCGGAAAAGACAATGGGGGGTTTTGTCAGTGGGCCGATCGAGCTCCAGTTCTTTCAAGCGGCGCTTGAGATAGTCCCACGCTTCTAAGCCAACTTCTTTGGGGCAGCATTTGGGGTTGGTCTGGTCAGCACACAGAAAAAGGTGGCGTTGGATCTGGGGTAGCCCAAGTGCCTGTACACAGACAGAGAACGCATTGGCAGTAGACTCTGAGAGAGAAGCTTGGGTATCTTGGGCCGTCATAGACATTACTTAAGAGACAATTCGTGTGGAAACGGTAACGCTCAGTAGACAAGGGGCAATATGGTGATAGCACGCTGCCATTTGACGTTGCTAAGACGCGTTAGGTATGCATGCCGTTCTCTTTGCCTTCTCACCCGACCAGCGACCCATTCTAATCTAAAGCTTAGATGACCCATCCTGAATTTTCAGTGCATCGTTCCGACTCCAGGTCTAACAGGGCGACTCAAGGCAATCTGCTTGGCGTGCTGACAGCGGCTTTCTACGGCCTGTTTACTCTGCTGCCGAACAGCAATAGCTTGATGGTGGCGTGGCCCTGGGTGTTTATTTGGCAGATCGGCTTAGTTTGTCCTGTGCTATGGCTGCTGGGATTGCTGTGGCAGAGACGCTTACACTGGCTGGGGCATCGGCTTGATTGGCTGGTAGGGCTGTTGGTGGTGGGGGTGATCCTTTCAGCCGGGCTGGCGGCGTTTCCGATGCAAGCCCACTGGTATAGTTGGGCAACGTTTTGCTGTCTGGCAGCGCTGTATGCCTTGAGCACATGGCTGGCTGTCCCAGAGCGTCGATCGCGCCTTCTGGTTGCCCAGGGCTATTTGAGTCTCGCGTTTATTCTGGTTAGCCTTACACTGTGGAGCTATACAACACTTTTGCCTGAGCTTGCTCGCTTGCGGTCATGGCAGCAGTATGGGGTGTCGTTACCCTTCGATTTTGCGATCGTGGAGCTGCGCAATTGGGCACCGATCGGGCACCAAAATTATGTGGCGGGTTATTTAGTCCTGACACTGCCGCTTCTGCTGGGGTTGGGGCTGAGCCAAACTGGATGGCGGCGATCGCTCTGGTTTTTAGGCGTTGGTCTGGGGCTACTGGATCTGTATACCACCAGTTCGCGCGGTGGCTGGCTAGGTGTGCTGACGATGGCGATCGTCTCGTTTGGGGTGTTGCTGTGGCGAGGGCGGCTGTCCCGCCGTTGGCTGGGCGCGATCGGAGCGATCGGGCTGGTATCGCTAGTTTTGCTGGCATTGGCAAACAATCGCCTCCGGTCTTTAGCGGCAGGGCTTTTGAGTGGTCAGGCGGGAGGGGAGGTGGCGTATCGCTTAGTGACGACGACGATCGGCTGGCTTATGGGCTGGGTGCATCCATTCACAGGGATTGGCCCTGGCGGGGTGCCGCTACTATTTCAGCAGTATCGCCCGGAGTGGGCTGGGCATCAGGCCGAGTGGGCCTACCAGTTACACAGCACTCCAGCCCATCTGTGGGCAGAGTTGGGTCTCTGGTCAGTTCTGGTCAGTGTTGGGACGATCGTGTTGCTGGGCTGGTTGGCGATCGCCTGGTTACGAGACGGTGCAACCTCCAGTCACCTATCACCCATCTTTGTCGGTTGCCTGTTTAGTAGCCTGTTGGGCTACGGTGTTGTGAGTTTGACGGATTACCAGCTTGATAATGTGTGCATTAGCGGGACGCTGATTGTCCTTCTGGCTCTACTCACTGCCGAATTCCGCGATCGTCAAAGCCTCAAAGATCAGCGAACGCGCGATCGTCCGCTCGTGGAGCCAACGACCGCTGTGCCCCACCCTTTTACGCCTTTACTGCTGTACCCGCTGCCTTTTCTGCCTCTCATGGGGCTTGGTATTCTCATTGCTGCCCTGATCTGGTTGATGCCCGTTCACCGTGCCTGGCTGCTCTCCAGTCAGGGGTTTGCGGCTCTCAGTCGAGAGGACGTGCCCACCTTTGTGCAGCACCTGAAGCAGTCGCATCAACTGGCTCTCTGGGAACCGTACTATGCTTACGAATTGGGGTGGAATTTAGGAAACCTGGGCTTAAAAACCAGCGACCCAAAACAGCGGGAGCAGTTCATGGAAGAGGGTCGCTTCTGGTTGCAGCAAGGGATTCAGAGTTCGCCCAGTCAAGAATTTGGCTATACCAGTCTGGGATGGCTTTTGCTCGATCGCCAGCCGAAAGCTGCTAGCCGCGCGTTTGCTCAGTCTGCCAGATTGGTGTCGGCTAAGCGAGGTCTTTTTTATGGGTTGGGCTTAAGCCTTTTGGCACAGAGAAAACTGGATCTGGCAATAGCCGCGATGACGCTAGAGGCTCTTCGTGATCCCCTCTTGATCACCAGCCCAATCTGGCAGGTGGCAGCCCTGAAACCACTTTACAAACCAGTCACTCAACGGCTCGAAACCGAATTAACATCCTTACTCACAACGGCTACGGCGAACCCCTTAGCAGCGCAGTTGCATCAAATTCGGGGTGGGTTGCGCTGGTGGCAGGGCGACGTCACAGGCGCACGGCTTGATCTCGCAACGGCTGGTACTGCGTTCAGTCAACGGGTGCTTGATTTAGCGGAGGGCAAATCCGTACCATCGCCCCTGATGACTGATTGGGGGCTAAAAGGGGCAACTACCAGCCGCAGTGGGGCGCGGGCGATCGCGGCCTGGCTTGATCCAGCCAATCGTGAGGTGTTGCTCCAGCAAGCATGGATTTTTGCCACGCACACCGATCCTCCTACAAATCTGATGCCTCAGCTTGTGGCTACGATGGCAAGCTCAGCTACGTTTGACCAATGGCTTAAACAAAATGCCCCCAACCAAACGTATCGGCGTGAACGAGCAGGCTTTGGCGTACTCAGTCGCCATATCGACGGGTCGATTCCCGTGGATTTTATGACAGTGGTGGATAACCTTCCCATCGCTCAATTTTGTCAAGATCTGATAGTGTCGTTTGACTATGCTCCAGAGCTAGATAGGGCGCTACAAGCCAAGCGAGATGCGCTGCTGCAAGAGGTCTTGAAGTCGTAAGTTTAGGGGCCGATCACTGAAGCAGTTGTTGGTTGTGGTTGTTAGTTTTTAGCAGAAAACTGACCGCTGACCGCTAATCACTTATCTTCACATAATGATGTAAGCTGCTACAACTCGAAGTCTATTTCATGGTGGATGCGGCTTCTCTTTGTATGCGCTGGAACTATTCCTGGCGCTATTGGGTCAGTGGGAGGAGATTGGGAGACCGCGCTCGCATGCTTTTGTACTGGTTGAAGCGAGACCCGATCGCGCGGGTGCACGCCTGTCATTACCACCTCGATCGGGCTGTTGTCTTGATATGATTGCCTCAACCCTTGAAGCGCTACAATCACCGTTTTGAAGGCCGATCGTAACTGTACTAAAGGTGCGATTCATCAACGCAGAAGAGGCATTTTGCACAGCCGTTCTCGATCAAAAGCGCCATGATTGCTACTATTGTGCTGATTTTACAAATCGCACTAGATGCATCAGAATGGGTAGGCAATTAAGCGCTGTAGAGTGTAGTCGTCTCGCTGTTCACCTGGATAAAGATCTGAATCCATTTATCCTTAACTTTTTTGCCGTTTTAGTGCCAGGAGCAGTCATGAAATCATTGGTTCGCTGGAGTGCAACCGCTGGGTTAGTTGGAAGCGCTCTGATAGGGTCGTTTCTAGCAGGCACCCTGCAAGTCCTTGCTATTCCTCAAGAGCAAATTATCCAAAAGCTTCGCCCCGTGCCTGTTTTTACAATCGCCAACGCGCAGGGTGCTCCACTGGTGGCGTCTCCTCCGACTGGACAGAAAGGGCGAGCAGTGGCGGGTGTCTTCATCAGCCAGAAAGATGCTCAAGATTTTCTTAACAACCTCAAAACCAAAAACCCCGACCTTGCTAAAAATGTGAAGGTTGTGCCCGTTTCACTGGCAGAGGTGTATCAGCTCAATCAAACCAACAAAGGGAAGCCAGAACAGCTTGATTTTGCCTACGTTCCTTCCAAGCAGCAGGTTGATACGGCTGTGGCGCTGTTGAAGCAGCAGGGTGGACAGCAACCTCAGCAATTCAACGGTACGCCGCTCTTTGTGGCTCGTGGTGGTAAAGAGAAAGGCTACCTGACGATTCAGCAGGATGGCAAGTCGATCATTCCAATGTTCTTCAACAAGGAAGAATTGCAGGGGTTGCTCGATCGCTTTAAGCAGCAACAGCCTGACATGTCCAGTAGTGTCGAAATCCAGGTGCTTAATCTAGAAGGGCTGATGGAGATCTTACGCACCAAGAATGATCCTCAATTGGATCAGATTGTGCTGGTGCCCCCGCAACAGTCGATCGAGTTTGTGAAGTCCATCTCGCCTCAGCAAGGTGCGCCTGCTACGAACAAGCCTGCTGCCGCTCCTGCGCCTAAGAAGTAAGCCTGCGGAGTGATGGGTGAACTCTAAAGACGATTTAGACAGCCTCTCGTCTCCATTAAGGGGGCGAGAGGTTTGTGTCTCTGGGCAAGCACTCTGGCAATGGCGAACGGCAGCGTGTCAACAGGCGATCGCCGCTCAGGTTCCGGTAGAGGAAGTGGATTGGCTGCTGCAAGATCTGGCTGGGCTTGATCGCCTGTCGCTGCGATTAGAAACCTTTAAAGATAGAGACGTGATCTGGCTGGCGCGATCGCTGTCAGACTTAACGCTCCTTTGGCAGCGGCGGCTTCAAGAGCGAGTACCTGTGCAGTATTTGACTGGAGTGGCTCCCTGGCGTCATTTTGCGCTAAACGTTTCGCCAGCCGTCCTGATTCCGCGCCCGGAGACAGAATCCCTCATTGATCTTGCGATCGCGGCGGCATGTCCGACACCCGATCCCCCTTACCCAGCACCCCTTACCTACAGCCAATGGGCCGATTTAGGTACGGGCAGCGGAGCGATCGCCATTGGTCTGGCAATGGCTTTTCCGGCAGCGACGGTGCATGCAGTGGATCGAAGTGCTGCCGCGTTGGCGATTGCTCGCGCTAATGCTCAGCAACTCAAGCTGACCGATCGCATTCAGTTTTATGAAGGCTCCTGGCTGCAACCGCTGGCAACTCTCAAAGGTCAGCTCAGCGGCGTAGTTTCCAATCCGCCCTATATTCCCACCGCGATGATACCCACCTTACAGCCAGAGGTGGCCCAGCACGAACCTCACTTAGCGCTGGATGGTGGTGCCGATGGGTTGAATTGCATCAGACATCTGGTAGCAACCGCTCCTGATTACTTGCAACCCGGAGGAGTTTGGCTCATAGAAATGATGGCAGGGCAAGCAAGTACCGTAGCGGCCTTACTTCAAGAGCAGGGAAGCTACTGCCAGATTCAGATTTATCCCGATTTGGCAGGCATTGATCGCTTTGCCCTAGCCTACCGTCGCTAAGCGATCGATCACACGCAGATTTAACAGACTTCATCAATTACTCTGCTGCAACGCATTAGCGCGATCGATCGCCTCTTTTTGCTGCGCCTCTTTACCCTGCGTTTGGTAATACCTTGCGGCAGTCTGAAAACTGTTGATTGCCGCAGTCCGATTGTTGAGTGCTTGCTGCGCTAGCCCAAGATTGTAATGAGCATCCGCATACTCTGGCTGTAACCGAATTGCCCGGTTGTAGTCGCTAATGGCGTCTCTGGTTCGGGTCTGGGTAAACTGTGCATTGCCTCGATTGTTATAAGCTCCAGCTTGAACGGAGCGGGGGGGGTTAAGCGAAAGCGCCTGTTTGTAATCCTGCATTGCACCGTCATAGTCTCCTTTTTTAGACCGCGCATTGGCAAGGTTAATGTGTGCTTGGGCGAGATTTCCGTTCAGCGCCACGGCTTGGTTCCCTTCTTCCAACGCTTTATCGTAATTCTGGCGATCGTAGTAGGCGTAGCTAAGGTTACTGTGTAGCATGGCCGTCTGGGCAGCAGACTGGGGGGTAAGCTTCAGCGCTTGTTCGTAGTCTCGAATGGCAGCGCTCGTATCGCCTAATCGATGGTAGGCAACCCCGCGATTGGTGTAGGCTGATACGTCATTCGGGTTTTTCTCGATCGCATGAGTGTAGTCGGCGATAGCCGCTTTGTTGTCACCACTCTGCGCTTTTTTAAGCCCTTGAGCATTAAGCTGTTGGGCTGCGGTTGCATCAACAGGCGTTTGTTGCCCAAACTTAAACCAGTTGGAGCGATTGGAGAACGGCATAATGGCTGCTAGAATGCCCAGAATCGCTGCAAGCAAGATGGCTGGAACAATCAGCGCTTGATAATTAGACGTAGAGCGTCGAATTCTATCCATAAAATTTGGGTTAGCGTTCGGCAAGGTCGGCGATGGAGCTTCTTGTACAGTGACTGGGCTGGGTGGAGACACTGGGGGCGGCAAAGGCTCTGGCGGGATAGGATTTGGCTCGTTTAGATTGAACAACCGTTGCATGACGGCTTCTTTGGCACGCGAGTCATCTGGCGGAAGTGAAGCAGCGGTCTCTGCTGAAGGTATCTCGGATGGGGGTAAGGTCGGTTGGGGGCTGAATCGGTTTCCTTCTGGCGCTTGCACAGGGTTGGGTTGACTGTCAGGCTCAGCGCTGGAGGGTGCGACTGCTTCTACCTCTGGCTCTGAGTTGTTGCCATCACCGTCCGTTACAAATTGCTGTGCCCGAGTCATCAATTGGGCTTCAAGCGCCTGCACGTCCTCATCTTCTAAGTGTAGTGTCTGTTGCAAGCGGTGGAGCATCGCACGATCGCGCTCATGGAGTGGAAGCTGGCGCTGCATGGCTCTCAGCAAAACCTGTTGATAGTGTGCCAGATGCCCCTGATATTGGGTTTGCTGGTGCTGCTGAAGGGCAAGTGAGGGAGCGATCGTAATCATCGCGACATCCTGATCTCTTAGATAAAGAGCTTGCTGTAGCTGCTTCCATATCTGGCGGCACTGATCAAGCGGGACATCGGACGATCGAGCGCTTTCTGCCACAGTTTCCCGATAAATCGCCATGCGCTGCTGATACTCCTGCTGCGGGCGCAACACCTGCGCTTCTAACTCAGCCGCCTCTCGTGGTGAAAGCCCCAAACTGTGCCGCATATCGTTTAGTAGCGATCGCCCCTCCAGCATCGGCGTTCCTACTGCATCGGTGTCGATTGTTGCAGTCTCAAGCACTTTACGGTAGTGCAGCCGTGGGTGCCCCTGAGACACTTCTAGTAATGGCATGTTAGCCATTTCGTCGCTGCCAGCCAGGTGGGTTTCCAGTGCTGGTGCTGCAACATGCAGCTTCTGCGATGCATAGTTGTGCAGAGCCGCCGCCGTAAGTGACCCCGTATCCTCCCTATCTGCCGCACCGCTCTCAATCCCTTCTGCGAAATAGCGGATGTACGTCCACGCATCAAGCGCGGCTGTTAAGGCTGTTTGGGTTCTATTCGCTGCCGCTAAAACCACCCGTCCTGTACCCTCCAGGGATGCAGCTAACGTGTTGGCAGAGGCAGCCACAATGGGTTGATCCAGTGCTTGCTGACAGTAGCTGTTTACAATTACAACTTGCTGTTTAGCGGGGCTACTATCCATCGCTTCCTGGATGGCGATCGCGGGGATGAGTTGTGCTTTGACCAGCGTACCTTGCGCTGGCAGCGTTGTACTGGGAGTGGCAAAATACAGCCTGCCATCGGTGTCTTGCAAGGTATAACCGCAAAAGAGAAACACAAGTTGGTCATCGCTGATTCGCTGCTTAAAGAACAGCTCAAGGGTTTCCTGCATCTCTTGCAGAGGGCGATCGCACAGGCTCATCACTGACTCAAACTGAAATTGCGGCTGTTTTAGCACGCGCCTCATTACTTCCACATCTTTTTGAGCACTCGGTAGTGGGGCTAACCCCATTGGATACCGACTCACCCCCATCAGTAGCGCTACCCTGGACATCTAATCGCTTCTAAGACTCCCTCTGCACCAGTGAATTGTTGAGTGGATAAGTTTTGGCTCATGACTTACCCTAAATTGCCTGCAAAATACGCGGTTTTATCCGCCTGATATGCTGTTCAGAGCACACCAACAGAATCTATGTAAGGATACTGAATCCTTTGCCAAATGAAACATTAATTACAAGCTGTCGCGATGCCATAGCCCTTATCGGGCGGCGATCGACGTGTTTCGGTGATGTGACGGATCGAGATGCCCAATCCTAACCGTTAAACTCAAGAGCGTTGGACGCTTGGGACTTTATCTGCCTGGCATGGCAGAGTGCTACGGCAAGACGAGCATAAGCGGCTGGTACAACGCTGGCCTCTGCGCCATGCGTGTTTTTTGTGCTGGTGCACCTCCGTAAGCTGCCTTTCAGCACGCAGGACAAGGAATCCCGCCAAAAGCTAGATTAAACATTAGCGGCCTTTGTTGAAGTCATTTTGCTGTTCTAATGCTCGATTTTGCATTCATGTTCATTCCAAGCTCGATGCGATCGCACCCATGCTGCTAGAAATTGCCGCTACATTGCTGCTAGGTGGCCTGTGCTTTCGATGGGGTATGCGCTTTGGTACACTGCTGCTGCGCAAAGGGTCAACTGCTAATGATTTATTCAAAGGTAAAACCTCCCTTTCGCTGTTGTTTCTGGGGCTTTATATTGGGCTGATTCTCTTGGCGCTCAATGTCCCTCAAATGCAGTTTTTGCCTTTAGAGTGGCGTGTATCTGGCATGCGCATCACCTGGACTATTATGCGTGCTGTACTACTGGGGTTTTGCGGACTGGCATACGTCATCAGTTGGCAGACGGCACGGCTACAAGTATTTGCGGTGGTATTGATTGGCGTACTGGGCGTTACTGGGTTCAGTGCTGCCGAAGCCTATTTCCTCTCGCCGATTTATACCTGGCTGCACAACAATCTACAGCCAAACGGGGTGTATAAGCAGACATCAATGAGTAGTTGCGCCCCTTCAGCGCTGGCGACCGTTTTACGGCGCTGGCAGATCGATGCCACAGAGTCGGGCGTTGCACGGTTGGCAGGCACCAGTCGCTTGGGCACATCGATGCCACAACTCATTATGGCTGCTCACGAACTGGGAATGGATGGGACTGAACTCTCGCCAACCTGGGAGCAAATGCAACGCATTAACCGTCCTGGTGTGTTGGGTGTTTGGCTTATTGATGGTGAACGCAAACTGCCTCATGCGGTTGCCCTGTTAGCCATGAATAGTGAACAGGTGGCGATCGGTGATCCTGCACGAGGCAAAATTTATGCCCTAGATCAAGCCCAGTTTGCAACGATTTGGCGACAGCAGTATGTACCGATTTTTCGAGCCAGCGATCGCGCGTTGCCTCCAGCCCAAGCCGCTGATTATCTACAGCGTTTGGGTTATCTCAGCCAGCCCTCTCAAGATCTCAGTCAAGCAATCCGCCGCTTTCAGGCAGCAGTTGGTATTCCAACTACAGGCGAGCTGGATGTACAAACCGTGCTGCTCTTAACGGGGCCGTTTCTAGAGAAGGTGCCGACGCTAACGCCGCAACGGTCTCCTTGAGTGTGTGAAAAATTAAAAAATATGAGCCTATATCAGCTTTGAGCTTTGAATGTGAGCGTTTGTAGCGATCGTCACTTTAAGTAGAGCAAGGGACTTAAGCTCTCTGATGATCTCACTCCCTCAACTTTGTCCTGTCAATTGCCGTGCCTGTCAGGAACTCGGCAAGAATGTCATACAAGGCTCCAATGCATCAATCTCTCTTAAGCGTGAGTCTAAGCTTAACAATTGAAGTTATACATAAGTCTTATACAAACAACTTCTTAAATACTGCAATTTACGCAATCATTTTTCAGCCATGAATTTAATGACTAAGACACCATCTCAAGGACAATCAGAGACCTGCTCTGAGTACATTCTTGTTGTTGACGATATGGCAGATAACTGCTTCTTGCTGAAGGCGATTTTAGAAGCAGAAGGGTACACTGTTGACGTCGCTAATAACGGCAAAGCGGCGTTAGCTAAAGCAGAAGCACTGCCCCCAGCGTTGATGTTGCTTGATGTGATGATGCCCGATATGAGTGGTTATGAGGTAACCCAGCACATTCGACAGAGTATCAAGCTTGCCGATTTGCCGATCGTACTAATCACAGCTCACGATCAGGAGATTGCCATGATGGGTCAGGCGGCTGGAGCAACGAGCTTTATCCGTAAGCCCTTCGATTTTGATGAATTGATTCGGCAAGTACGGACGCATGCAACTTAGGAACGAAAATTAATTAAATAGGACTTACGCAAAAGCGGTCATCTTTCGCCCCCTATCCCCCAATTTTGGGGGAACAGAGCCAACTAAAGCCCCCAGCATTGGGGGTTTGGGGGCAAGTGCGTAAGTCCTATTAAAGTGTGATCTTGAGGTACGGGCGCACGGCCGTGCGCCCCCTACAGAACATCTCACTTGTCGAAGTTATTTAATCCGCAATCCTTAGGTAATTGCTTAGCGCTGCTGATTCTAGAAAAAGCAGTTACAAGAGGCGTGAAACCGAATTTTATGCCTCTTTATTTTCAGTTACGCCAATTTTTTCAGTACGCTGTTTTCTAAACAAATAGACATCATTGCGTTGATAAGTAAGCTGAAAGCTCGGTCCTTTCTGAAGTTGGCTGAGCAGACGATCGACGCAACTTTGAGAGCAACTGCTTCCTGGGTGGAGAGTATCTACCAAGATCGCGCCAAACTCTTCTAAGGTAGTTGGATCAAGCTGATCTGAAAGCAAACGAATGCTTGAACGATGGGTTAAATGGGGGGCTATCTGATGATTTGTCAGTACACTATCTGTTGGTTGAATTTGCGCGATCGCCTCTCGCGTTGCTTGCCAGGTATCAAGTTTGGTTAAATAGAAACCACCAAAAAAACTAAACTTAGCCAAAGCAAAAAAGCCAATTATTGACCATAAAACGATGCCTCGCTGGCTCCGAATCCAGGTTTTATTCGCTGCTAAAGAAGCAATTACTGTTAGCAGAATAAAAGGCAAGATCGGTACAGAATACTGATGAACGAGATCTTTTTGTGGCTGATTTGGGGTAAGTAAGTTCATCGCCAGTTGGGGAGCTGTTGCCAACAAGGGCGCAAGCTGTTGTGGTGAAAGTCCCCAAAAGACGGGAAGAAAAAGTAGGCAAAGATATTCCAAATTTGGTAGCGTAAAGAGATATTTAAGCACTAAGCTGGGTTGAAAAATGAGGTTTTTGACAATGTTTAAAACAGAACTCCCCAAGCCTGCGTAGCGAGTAACGGCCTCAACTCCAAGTGGCCTGAAGTGCGGAATAACGATCTGAATGGCAACGAAAAACCACACGCTTCCTAATACCAGCGCGATCGCTCCACACAGCCGTTTCTTCTCCACCAGCAACAGCCATAGCCCCATTGCTGCGACTGTCAGTGAGAGTGCATCCCGACAGCCCAAGATAAAAATAATGCCTAATGTAAACCACAGAGGGCGATTTTGGCGGGCCGCTAAAACGACGGCTAAAAAGACAGGCAGCGCCATCACTTCAGGGTGAAAATCAAACAGGTTGATGTTGAACACTAAGGGATAGAGAAGATAAGCCACTGTGGTCGCTACCGCTTGACCTGCTTTTACTCCGGCTTCTTGGGCAAGCTGCCATGCAGGGACTACTCCGATCGCTAGTGCGATCGCCTGAAGCGCAAAGAGCCAAAAAACGCTGGGGTAAAGCTTATATAACGGGGCTAAAAAATAGAGAATCCAGTCTGCATGTCCACCTAGAAAATGAAAGCCCCAAAAGGACACGATCGGCGGCTGTCCCTGGCTAATTAAGTACAGTGCTTGGTCAAAATAGCCTAAGTCAAATGCGGCCGATTGAAACAGCAGGTGACGGGCACTGCTCGCCAGAAAGAGAATTGTAGCGCTAACAATGACGAGCCAAGCGATCGTCTTGGCATGCAGAGTTGCGCGATCGTGGGTCGATCCTGGCGGGCTAAACGGCTGCTCCATAGAATTTCAGGTTCGGTCACGAACGAAAGCAATCTAGCAATCTTAAAGCATGCATGGGCAGACTCAAACGGCTGACGATCGCTAGCACCTAACCGCTTATGGCCTTTACCCAAAACTGATTGAGAGTCAGGAACTTGCTTCAGCTTGGCTAGCCAGCTGGTTTAGCGGTTGGTTTGGGGTTAACAACTGGCTGTGCTGGCGTGGTTTTTGCCTGTGGTGTCGTGCGAACGGTTGGTTTGCTCGGTAAGGGCTGTGGCACTGACTGAGAAGCCCGTGGAGAAGGCTTTGCAGGTGCAGCAAGGGGCGTTGATGATGGAGTTACTGTTGGTGAAGCGGTGGGGGCAGTGGGTGAGGTTGTCGGAGTAGCTACAGGGCTAGCCACTGGCGGCTGTCGTTCGCCCAAAATGCTGGCATTGCCTGTATCAAAAACGCCCGCAACGCAAGCAATCATCAGCGTTGCGAGAGTGCCTATAAACAAAGCTTTCCAGCCGAGTTCCGAAATATCTTTGCGACGAGAGGGAATGAGGGCGATCGTGCCGCCTACAAAAATGCCAACCGACGCTAAGTGGGCAAAGCCTGACAGTGCGTAACTAACGATCAGGACGGCACGATCGCTGATGACTCGCTCAGCCGCAGGTAAGGCTGCTGCGGCTGCTAGTGCCTGGTAGGGCGGAATCGCAGTTTCAAACAGCCTGCGTCCAATAATGACGGATGACTCCCACAATTCTTGCCACCCCAGAGAAACGCCTGTGAGCGCTGTCAACGGCAAGAATAATGCGCCCAAAATGTTGGCTAACGTCACGACTTTAAAGACATCACCAACGGGACTGGGCAACCCTGCTAACCAGCCGAAAAATTGGTTGATTAGGGAAACAAGTCCGAGGATTAGAATCAGCACGGCGGCGATCGCGACAGCCATTTTGACTCCATCCAGCGCGCCGACGATTGCGGCATCTAAAGGACTGACGCGCTCGATCGGTTCGCCGCCAACGGTTTCTTGAGGCACTGTTTCCTGGGATAAGGCTGGCAACTCATTATCCTCGTCATCCGTTTGAATGCGAGTGCGAGGAAAATTACCCGCATCAGCAGCAACGTCGGTAGATTCTGTCACCGTATCGCGCACCTTCGTCTGCTTCTCCTCTATTGGAATGCCGCCTGCGGTTAAAGGAACTTCCGTTTCTGGCACCAAAATTTTTGACAGCACAAAGCAGGCAGGGATCGCAATAATCGATGCTGACACTAAATGCCCCAGAATGTTAGGAAAGACAGGCTTTAAGAAGCTGACGTAGATCGCTAACGTAGAGGATGCTGCGGTACCAAAGCAGCAGGCAAGAATGGCACACAGTTCGCTGCGGGTCATTCTTGCCAGAAACGGCTTCACCACGATCGCCGCCTCAATCCCGACAAAAATGTTGGCAGCCCCACTCAGTGCTTCTGCACCGCTCAGCCGCATCGTGGCATAAAAAACTTTGGCAAAGACATTGGTGATCACTTGGATCACACCAATGTTGTAGAGCAACGCCATCAGACCAGAAAAGAAAATGACGGTTGGCAGCGCTCGAAAGGCAAAAATATAGCCTAAATTTACATCAGGCGGCGTTCCTGGTACGGGCACAATGTTTCTGCCAAACACAAACCGCGCTCCGGTATCAGCCGCATCAAACACGCTGTTCAGCAAATTACTGAAGACTTGGAGCGCATCACGCGTTCCTGGCAGGATAAACACGCATGCCCCCAACACAAGCTGAAGCAGAATGCCTGCAATTACTACACGCCAGGGAAAGACCTTTAAGCTGCGATTCTCTGAAAAGAGCCACGCAATAAAGCACAAGCCAAAGATGCCGAGAAACGAAATGATGTTGAGAAGCGGCATGGGTTAAATGTTCCTTCTGAACGCAGTGTCAGCAATCTCGCTCGTGTCAGGTCGTGTCGTGAGGTGCAGTGTCTTAATCACGCCCTCTAGCAGTTGAAGACTACGATCGCCCAAACTATTACACCTTGAAAAGTTACGAACGAAACTGTGACTTCAGTGAAACCATACCCAAAGTAGACGACTTCGGCGCATTTTTTGCTGTGACACTGTAGTTATTTCTCAAAACTTATCGGAGTGGCACTGAGCGGCTGAGAATGAAGATTCAAATACTCGATCGCCCTTTGTCTCTTGAGGCACGGATTCTACCCATTAGTCACTGGGCAGGTTGGGGGTTAAAAGGTTGATAATAGAGGCAATAGTCCTCCTTATGTGTTTGCATGGAAGCGTTTGAGCTAACTCCTCCCGATTGGACTAAACCTGCCGTTCACGCCGCAGAGTTCTGCTGTCCTGCTTGTCGATCGTCTAACAAAGACGCGAAACGAGCTTGGGTTAACCGTCGATCTCCCGTTTACACCGAAGATCACCGCCGCAAATGGCAAGAGTTTTATGAATGCCAATGCGCTAAGGTCTGGTGGGCCTGGAGCAGCGATCGTCCTCCCTCCGACCTTGCCGATAAAGAACGGGAAATTCCCCCACCCCGGTTTTTCAATCCGTTTGATGATTTGTAGCGATCGTAGTGCTACTTGCGCTGTGAGCAGACCATTGCTTTTGGGCAGAGCGTACTTGTACGTGCAGGCTGTTTCGCTCCCAAAACACGCCATCTGTGTATCCCTGAATGCTTGAATCAGCGTCTGCTAAGGCAAGGCGTTTTTCAGCCAAACAGCAGTACAATTCATCCACTTCGACGCCGATGTAGTGCCTACCGAGCTTTTTGGCAACGACAGAGGTAGTGCCTGACCCCAAGAAGGGATCAAACACAACATCGCCAGCGTTAGAACTGGCGAGTATGATTTTTGCCACCAGTTTTTCTGGCTTTTGAGTGGGATGATCTGTGTTTTCTGGCATTGACCAGAAGGGAATTGTTACATCTGTCCACAGGTTAGAGGGATGGGTCAAACGCACGTTGCCTGCTTCTGTAAAGTTCCAATCTTTAGGATTACCGTTAACCGTATAGGGAGCCATCACCTTACGCCTGAGTTTAACGGCATCGACATTGAAGGTATAAGCATCAGAAACGGTGCAAAACCAGATATCCTCAGAGGCATTTTTCCAGTTTTTAGCGGCTCCACGACCTTTTTCGCGTTCCCAGGTGATGCGATTACGTACCTGAAAGCGATGCTTGATGACATCAAAAACGGCTGGCGACGATTGCCAATCGGAGCAAAGGTAGATAGAAGCTGTTGCTTTCAGGATCGGTTGTAACGTCGTTAAATATGTATCAAGCCATTCTGCATACACATCCAAAGCCTGTCGTTTAAAGGTGCGATCGTTAAACGTTTTGGTTAAGTTATACGGTGGATCAATAAACAATAAATCAACGGATTGCTTCGGTGACCACTGTAAAAGGGTGAGTACGTCTTGATGAATTGTTTGATTAAGAATGTCTGCCAGTTCAACGGGCTGCTGCACTTGCAAAAGCTTTTGTTTATAGAACGATCGCTCTTCTTCGCTCAAGGTAATCGTTCGATTGCGGGGGGCACGCGCTTTGTCTGGCAACATGGTTATACCAGTTCTCAGTTTTGAGTGTTGAGTGTTGAGTTACAGAAGCTCTGTGCCATCACTCTTTGAGGTTCTTGATCTGTAGCCCAATTAAGTGTAGATGGTATTACAGGTGAGACTGACTATGCCATGAGTGGATGAGTGACCCCTTTAGTTCGCCTAAGTCTTACTGCCACAGCATCTCAGCTACGTTAACTCAGCCTTACGTCTTTGACTGACAAACTTTGCGCGATCGACCTTGCGCGATCGGAATCGTTGTAGATAGTCTAGCCGCTGAAAGCTTGACGACTAAACTGGTAGGGCAATGAAGGGTAAGGAAAATGCCCAAGAAGATTCGGGAGTTGAAAGGTCTGTTGCTAAAAACTGGCTTTCTTTGTGAACCGGGCAAAGGCAGCCATACAAAATGGTTCCACCCTCTACTAACCGGGAAGGTTGTACTATCGGGTAAGGACGGAGCAGATGCAAAGCTTTATCAATGAGACGTTCGCAGCTCA
>NZ_JCACKR010000033.1:0-84451 GCF_059505485.1 Stenomitos rutilans | reverse complement strand
AGAAGTCCTGGAACGTCTCATTGAATCAGCCTTGAAAAATGGTGAGTCCCTACCAATGAGACGTTCGCAGCTCAAGAAGTCCTGGAACGTCTCATTGAATCAGCCTTGAAAAATGGTGAGTCCCTACCAGAGCCTCGACTCTTTGATAAGACACTACAGGTTGCCTAAATGGGGAGTCGTTACGATGGGTATTGACGAATTACTCAAAGAAAAGCGCGGGGAAATTATTGCCATTGCCGCTAAGCACGGTGCATTCAATGTGCGTGTATTTGGCTCTGTGGCACGCGGAGAGGCGATCCCTGGGAGCGATGTTTTCTCATTGACTACTCCAGCGAACATCGCAGTCCCTGGTTTCCCGTGGGTCTCACTCGTGATTTGGAAGACTTGCTGGGACGCAAAGTGGATATTGCAACCGTAGAAGGCTTGAAAGACCGCATTCGGGCGCGAGTGCTGAGTGAAGCTGTTCCCCTATGAGAAGCGATACGGAACGTTTACACGATATTGTAGAAGCGATCGTAGGGATCGATCGCTTTGCTAGGGTTACTGCCCTGGACTAATACCGTCTTTGGCTTGATGCCTATTTCGCTAATTCTGAGCATTGAGTTCAAAGTATGGCAACTCAATGCTCAGGGAATTTTTTCCAAAAACATTCTTAAGGATTTCTGCTTTTGGCATAGGGCGATCGCTCTACGTTGAAGTATGAGACGTTTTCTGAGCCGTACTTAAGCTGCTAATGCCGCCATACTGCATCCGTTGATAAACCCCCTGCGTAGGAGCCAACCAGACCTTCCCTGTTCCCCGGAACGTCTGAAGCAAAGCCTCACCACTGGTCAATGTTCCAAACAGACTCTTCGTCGATTTCTCCACCGTAAACTCAATATTGCCTGTTCGCATCAGCGCAAAATTACCGTCCACCTTCAATGTTTCATTATTGAGCTGAATACAACGCACTTCGCTAGTAGGTACGGGCAACTCGAACACACAGATTCCACTGCCCTTGATCTTAGTTTGGAAAAAGCCTTCACCGCCCAGAAATGCTGATGATAAGTTCTTTTGCATTGCGACCCCAACTTCCAGTGACGCTTCAGAGCAGTAGAACAATCCTTTGTCAGCAATAATTTCCTCATGATTGAGGTGATAAATCAGAAAGTGCCCTAGAGAAGGTTCTAGATAAATCTCACCCGTCCCTCGGTAGCGCGGTTTGAACGCCGATTCCTGGGTCAGCATCTTATTCAGTACAGCTTTACCTAGTCCACCCATGCCTCCCGCTTTATTTTCAATCTCAATTCGACCATGCATAAAATGAAGCGCACCTGCTTCCACTTGTGCCTCTCCATTCTGAAGCGTAATCCTAACTTGCTTCAATTTGAGTCCAGCCTGGTTGGCAAAGAAAACAGTTTGGGCAGTAAACGGATCGCGGGAACCAGCTAGAGTCCTGTATGCCAAAACTTCTACCTTGAACGCACCATGAGATGCAGAATCGAGTACTTGCAATCCATCATCAGTTTCCTGAGATGAACCATTCTCCCCTTGCGCTTGATGATCCCCAGGCTTATGCACAGGAGGGAGCGGCGGAGACGTAGAAGTAGGGTTCGCTTTTGTAGCTCGCTCAAATAGACCAGTGACTTTTGCTGCTGGCATCCAGCTTCCAGAATCTTGTCGAACGGTTGTCTCTGGCAAAATCAGCCCTTGTGTTACCGCTTGCACCAGTTCTGCTGGCGACAATGGACCGACCTCGTCATCCATAAACCTGTAATACCATACAACTGCCATTCTTGCTCTCCTTAAGTGCTATATACGGTTGATCAGGCAAAAGGAGTGGAGGAAGAATCAACATCTTCTACAAAGACTCTCCTTGATGTCCGGATTTAAAGTTCCCCGTTTGAATGGGAGATTGCTCCGCTGATTGTGCCTAATTAAGCCTTGCACTTACAGAAACTCCTCCATGAGTATTTCAGAGTTAGACTGAGCATTGTCTGGGATATCATCCAAAACGATTTGCCTGAGTTGAAAGCGCAGATTGAAGCGATACTTCGGCAGCTAGAAGGTTAGGGTACGATCGCTCCCATCATCCTCAAACTGCTGTTCGCCCACGCCAACGAGTTCCACAATGACAGTGCGAGCAGGTGGAGTCCAGTTGCCGTGTCGCGGTTGGACGCTGACGGTGGTACGCTCACCTTCTTGCCAAACGCGATACTCCGTAGTGGCCCAGGCACCATCCCGATAGTCAAAACTACTCCCGTCATCCTCATAGAGCGTGTATCGTCCTTCTCCTGACCAGATGCGGAGGCGAATTTCGTCCACAGGGCGTTCATCCACATACTGCATCACGGGCTGCATGGGAATAATGGCTCCCGCTTTCACGTAGAGGGGCATCCGCTCCAAGGGGGCATAGGCGAGGATGTGAGTGTTGCCGTCATAGCGATCGCCTGTCCACCAGTCGTACCACACACCTTCGGGTAGATAGACAGCACGATGGGTGACACCGGGACGATAGACGGGAGCCGCCATGAGAGACTCACCCAGAAAGACCTGATCGTGCAGGGCGTAGGTTTGGCGATCGTTTGGGTAATGGTAGAGCAGGGGACGGAGAATCGGTGCGCCTGTGGTTGCAGCTTCCCAAAAGGCGGTGTAGAGGTAAGGCAGCAGTCGGTAGCGCAGTTCAATGTATTCGCGGCAAATGCGTTCGGTTTGTTCGCCAAAGACCCAGGGTTCGTGCTGTTCAGTTTTCATAGACGAGTGGGCACGCATCAGAGGATAGAGCAAACCGACCTGCATCCAGCGGGCAAAGAGTTCTGCGGTTGCATTGCCAGCAAAGCCGCCAATGTCGCACCCAACGAAGGCGACACCGGAGAGACCCATATTGCAGAGCATGGGAATGGAAAGCTCCAGGTGTTCCCACCAGGACTGGTTATCACCCATCCACACCGACGACCAGCGCTGAATGCCCGCAAAGCCCGATCGCGTCAGTACGAACGATCGCTCGTTAGGACGGAGCCGCTCTAACCCTTCGGCACAGGCTTGCGACATCCCAGACCCGTACAGATTATGCGCTTCGGCGTGAGTTGTTTGTTCCTCAGTATTACCCTGTGGCGAATCGAGGGGAAACCAGATGTGAACGCCGTCATCGCCAAAGGGGCGATCGACAATGGCAGGCTCATTCATATCGTTCCAGATGCCTGCCACGCCCACATCGGTCAGCGCTTTCTGAGCCTTGCCCCACCACTGGCGGACTTCGGGCTTGAGAAAGTCGGGAAACACGGCTTTATCGGGCCACACGTAGCCGTGAAAGATCTCACCATTTGCCTGACGCACAAAGTAATCTTGCTCTAGCCCCTCCTCAAAGATGGTGTAATCGGCTTCCGGTTCATACTTCACGCCCGGATCGACGATCGTCACCACGTTAAAGCCCGTTTCCTTGAGATCGCCAATGAGCTTAGCGGGGTCAGCAAAGCGTTTGGGAGTCCAGGTGAAGACGCGGTAGCCGTTCATGTAATCGATGTCTAAATGAATGACATCACAGGGAATATGACGATCGCGAAACTCTTGCGCCAGCTTTCGCACAATGCTGTCCGACTCGTAGCTCCAGCGGCACTGATGGTAGCCGATCGACCATTTCGGCGGTAGTGGCATCCGTCCTGTAAGCTGCGTATAGGTTTCCAAGATTTTGGCAGGGGTAGGGCCGTAGATGATGTAGTAGTCCAGTTCGCCGCTGTGGGTTTCCATCTGCCAGATGCCGGACTTGGTAGCTCCCAGGTCAAACTGACTCCAAAACGTGGTGTTGAAGAAGATGCCATAGCCCACGTTGGGACGCAGCGCCATGAAGAACGGGATCGCCTGATACATCTCATCCGTCAACGTGGTGTAGTCGAGGGCGTCATTTGTCCAGTTGGTTTTACGCTCCGATCGCTTATCTAACAACCCAGTACGCTCACCAAACCCGTAGAAATGCTCGTCTGTCTCGATCGTCTTCCAACCCGCCACCGTATTTTCTGACCAGCCAATGCCCGTTTCGGCATCCTCTGCGAAGTGTCTGCCTGCCTGATCCATACACACGATGCGGCACGGATTGCGCTCAATGCGGAGCAGCACCTTATCAGTGTTGATCTCGATCGCCTCTTCCGTTTCCTGCACACCCATCAGCACAGGCAAGTAGTCTGAGTCATCCTTTGCCACAGCCCACGATCGGCGGGGTAGGAGTTTTCCAGTCGGTGCCAGTCGTACCCGAATCAACGATTGGGTTAGCACCGTGACGGACAGGAGCGCGTCACCACACTGGCAGTAAACGCCGCGATCGTCCTGCTCAACGGCTGTCACTGCGCCCAGGGTCGTCCAGGAGCGGGCATGAATAGGAAGTTTGCCAAAGACTTGGGGCATAGGAAAAAGGATAAAGGCTGAAGAATAAGAGGTTTGTCCTGCAAGCTTGAATGGCTGTAAATAGTTAGCTCATTGGTATCTCTGGGTACACTGCGCTGCAAGGCAACGCTGATTTTACACTAACTAGAACGCTTGGAGATTGCTATGGGAAGTCTTGTAACCCTCGCTGTGTGGGCTTTATGCGCTTATGCTTGCTACAACATCGCCAAGTCCAAAAATAGAAACAAGGAGCTATGGACAATCCTGGGGATAGTATTCGGTTTGTTTGCCGTAGTTGCGATTTCTTTCATGTCAAATCTGCCGCCTGCATAAATTGGGCGTTGCACACAGAACACCCGCCTTTTAACCTACTGCTACGCAGAAGCAAACTATAGCCTTCAGCCTTTCAACAGCGACTCTGTACCATCGATCCAGACTTCGGTGCCGCTAATGTGGCTGGAAGCATTGGAGACGAGGAACAGTACCAGTTGTGCGACTTGCTCAGAGGTGCCTGGTTTGCCATCGGTGAGCGGAATCTTGCCTTTGGGGAACTCCACAGGTGTTTGAATGTCTTCCAGGTCGCGTTTCTTTGTACTTTCGTTGATTTCGGTTTCGATCGCCCCTGGACAGATGACATTCACCCGCACACGATGCGGTGCCAACTCTAGCGCCACCATTTTGGTAAACGCCACCTGCGCAGCTTTAGACGTAGCGTAAGCTGTTGCGCCTGTGTTGCTAAAAATCCGAGTGCCGTTGACCGATGCTGTGATGACGACTGCTCCACCCTGACGCTTGAGATGAGGCGTGGCGTATTTAACGGTCAAAAACGTGCCTTTGAGGTTGGTATCGAGTGTTTTGTCCCACTCTTCAGGCGCGAGTTCCTCCAAAGGTGCCCATACGCCATTAATACCCGCGTTCGCAAACACAATATCGATGCGCCCAAAGGTCTCACTAATCTGCTGAAAGGATTTTTGCACCTGGTCGGGCTGCGCAATATCGGCAATTGTCACCAGTCCCTTGCCACCGTTTTGCTGCACCTTATCGATCGTCTCCTGACTGTCTTCCGGCGTGTGATCGATGGTGGCGATGATTGCCCCTTCCTGAGCCAACAGCAGCGCTGCCGCTCGACCAAGCCCAGAGCCTGCCCCAGTAATTACAGCAACCTTGCCCTCAAGCATCTGTCCTGTCATGGTTGATTCCTACGGTTAGTGCTTCCATCCGTAAGGGTCATCCACGCACTGCCGCTTTTCCTCTGTCTGTGGGAGAGAGTTGGGCTTCTGTCTGTAGTGGGTTTAATCACGTTCGTGGCATCGCTAAATTACGTGAGACGATAGGACGAGGTTTTTATGACGTACACCACATCAGATCTCAACAGTGAGAAGATTAAAGCATTCCAAAACTTAGATGTTGATCAGCAGTTGGCCTTGTTCTGGTTCATCTACACCGAAATGGGCGAATCCATCACTCCTGCGGCACCCGGTGCAAGTACGGCTTCACCCGCGATCGCCGAAGGGCTGTTTAGTCAGGTCGAGAAGCTGTCGCATGAGGAGCAGTTGCAGCTACAGCGCGATTTGATCACCCACAAGAATACCCAGTTAGCCCGTGAGTATAGTGCGCTTGGTGACACCACAAAACTACTATTCTGGTACCTGTTGGCTCAAGGGATGGACAAAGGCACAGTCGTTCCCGTGCCTGCTGATTACAAACTGCCAGGCGCAGCTGAATCTCTGTTTACCCAGATCAAAGGATTGGAGTTTAACGAGCAAATTACGCTCTTCCGCGACATTGTTTCACCGATGGGTGTCGACCCCAACGCGGTTGAACACGACAGCGAAACAGGTCTGTAAGCCCATCGGCGATCGATGGGCTTACAGTTAGGTCAGTAGGGCAAAGCAGCGCCAGTCATGCTTTGCCCCTTTTGATGCAATGTCCTCTGTGCCACCCCATCCTGCAAGTGAATCGCTTACTTACCCCAAATACTCCTATTCGGGGCGCGTGGGGGAGTTAGGGCCCCACATAGCGGGGGCCGGGGGGAAGTCCCCCGGTCAAATGGTATAAGATCTAAGACCGACCCCTTCAACGATCTTCCATGACCGCCGCTCGCCGCTATCACATCACAACCTTCGGCTGCCAGATGAACAAAGCCGACTCCGAGCGTATGGCTGGCATTCTGGAAACAATGGGCTTTGAGTGGGCAGAGCAGCCTGATGATGCAGACCTCATTCTCTACAACACCTGCACCATCCGCGACAACGCCGAACAAAAGGTGTACTCCTACCTGGGTAGGCAGGCCATTCGCAAGCAAACTCAGCCAGATTTGACGTTAATTGTTGCCGGGTGCGTTGCGCAGCAAGAAGGGGAACAGCTCTTGCGCCGCGTACCCGAACTGGATCTGGTGATGGGGCCACAACACGCTAACCGCTTACAGGATTTGCTGGAAGACGTGTTTAGTGGCAATCAGGTCGTCGCCACCGAGCCGCTCCACATCATGGAGGATATCACCAAGCCGCGCCGCGATAGCACCGTGACGGCCTGGGTCAACGTCATCTATGGCTGCAACGAACGCTGCACCTACTGCGTAGTGCCCAATGTGCGCGGTGTGGAGCAATCCCGCACGCCCGAAGCCATTCGTGCAGAAATTGAGGCACTGGCAGAGCAGGGCTTTAAAGAAATCACGCTCCTGGGACAAAACATTGATGCCTACGGACGCGACCTCCCCGGTTCTACGCCTGAAGGTCGCCACCAGCATACGCTGACTGATTTGCTTTACTACATCCATGATGTCCCAGGGATCGATCGCATCCGGTTTGCCACCAGCCATCCCCGCTACTTTACCGATCGCCTGATTCGTGCCTGCGCGGAGTTACCCAAAGTTTGCGAACACTTCCACATCCCCTTTCAGTCGGGTGACAACGATATCCTCAAAGCAATGGCGCGAGGCTACACCCACGAGAAGTACCGCCGCATTATCGACACCATTCGCCACACCATGCCCGATGCGGCCATCAGTGCGGATGCGATCGTCGGCTTTCCTGGCGAAACCGAAGCGCAGTTTGAACGCACGCTGCAACTGGTCGATGACATTGGCTTTGATCTAGTAAATACGGCAGCCTATTCGCCCCGACCCAACACGCCTGCCGCGCTCTGGCAAAACCAACTCAGCGACGACGTGAAGCGCGATCGCCTCCAGCGTCTTAACCATCTCGTTGCCATTAAAGCGATGGAGCGATCGGAACGATACCGCGATCGGGTCGAAGAAATTCTGGTGGAAGCGCAGAATACGAAAGACCTGACTCAAGTAATGGGACGCACCCGCAGTAATCGCCTCACCTTCTTCCCCGGCGATATTGCCACGATGAAGGGCAAACTCGTTCCCGTCAAAATCACCGCAGCGCGAGCGTTTAGCCTGACGGGTTTAAAGGCCTAACTGCGGCAGTGTGATACGTTATGCCACGGCAACCCAATTTTGTTCCCCTTGCTTCATTCTCGAAGTCTCAGTGATTTCGGCTTTCCCACCGCATCCAGGGAGGCGAACTCTCCAGATTGCTATCGTATGCTGGCGTTACCTCTTCTGGGTGATCTAACGTTGCTAGCGTGATGTCAATAATCTCACTGCCATCGTCCACAACCAAGAGCGAGCTACCACATTTGGGACAAAAGCCCCTCTGGGTGCTTTCTGACGATCGATAGAGGGCTGGCTCTGCCCCTTCATACGTCAGTGAAGCAATGGGAACGTTTGCCCAGGCTACAACGGGTGCTCCTGCTGAACGCTGACACATGCGACAGTGACAAAAATGGGGCGAGCTAGGCTCTTCGCTCAAATGATAACGGATGTACCCACATTGACACCCACCCGTATAGTTGCTCATCTCGCAGACCTCCGCGCAACTTAGAGAAAAGACAGTAGTGTATGCGTACCACAAAAAATGATACCAATTTGAATTGAAAATGCGACACATCCTGTAGGGGAAAGGCATTGCCTTGCCCCTACCCACCGATTGATCTATAGCCGTCATTCTTTAAATCGGTATGAGATGTGCCAAGCCTACACGAGTCGGCACGCAATGAATATGCCTTGCTAGGGGCTATCATCAATTACCAAGACACATGACTTGCAGCAAGGGTTCCAGACCCTAGCCTGGTTTGTGAGGACGGGCGCGGTAAGGCTAATACTCAAGGTTTCTGAGCTTCATTGCTGACACGCCCTAAAGTAGCTTAGTTGGTGGGATTGCTCTGCGACTTATGCTGCGGAGAGTGTGCGTCCGTCGCCTTTTTTTCGCGCTTGAGCTTTTCTTCCATTTCTTGAATCTGTTCTTTGCGGGCTTCTAGATCTGATGAGTGGACATCCATGATCCGTTTCTCACGCTTGAGCTTTTCTTCCATTTCCTGGATTTGCTCTTTGCGGGCTTCCAGCTCCAACGCACGACGATCGAGTTCCTGACTTTGCAGCGTGAGCGACTGTCGCCATTGTTCGGCGCGTTCCGTTTCTTGCTGCAAAAAGGCTGGTGTGATGCCGTTAACCAAAAACTTCTGCACAATGTCTAACAGCCATTCCTTAGCATCTTCAGCAGATAAGACCTGGCGACTAGGGCCTAGCTCAACCAACACAAACATGCCTTCGCTGAAGTTACTGGCTTCTGTGGCAAGAATGGTTTCCTCTTCTAAAAGAAGCGCCCACGCGTTTTCAGACTTCTGCCGCGCTAAGAGCTGTAGCCCTGACTTACCTAAAAGCCCCTTTTTTTGCACTTGCGCCAGATACAGCATTCCCTATCTCTGCCTTCGTGGGTTTAAGAACAACCGTATATCGTCTCGCCTAGACCTTCAAGAGTGGGGCAAACATCCTGGTGATAGGTTCCAAACTATACGGTTTAAACGGTTCTGTTTAAATTGTAAGCTGCACCAGTAGCCTATGGAGATGAGTATAACCTTGACTTGAGCGGTTTCCAAAGTGAACCACAATGACTTCACCTGCAAGCCGCTGCGATCGTCCATTAGCGCACATTGACAAAGCGTTCCTGGGCGATCGCGCGTAGCTGCTGCAAAGCTTCACGACGCGAAACAGACAACGGAATAGTGGCCTTAATGGTGTCAACTAGAATCGCTGTGTCTAAAGGCTTTTGCACGTAAAGGGCACGATAGAGCGCTGCAATAACGGCTTGCTCGATTTCGGCACCGCTAAACCCATCGATCGCCTGCACGAGTGCGAGCAAGTCGAACTGCTGAGGCGATTGCTTGTGCCGTGCCAAGTGAATTTGCAGGATCGTCGCGCGTTCCTGATCATTGGGCAAATCGACAAAGAATAGTTCATCGAACCGTCCCTTCCGCAACAGTTCCGGCGGCAGTTGAGAGAGGTCATTCGCCGTTGCCACCACAAAAATTTCCTGCGATTTTTCTTGCATCCACGTGAGGAAGGAGCCGAACAAGCGCCGACTCAGCCCGCCGTCGGCATCGCTTGTACTGCCACCCAATGCCTTCTCGATTTCGTCAATCCACAAGACGGTGGGTGCCATTGACTCTGCCAGCGCGATCGCCTGCCGAAAGTTTTTCTCCGATTCGCCGACATATTTGTCATACAGACGGCTGGTGTCAAGCTTGAGCAAGGGCATTTTCCACGCGCGGGCGATCGCCTTTGCCGCTAGCGATTTGCCGCATCCCTGAATACCCATAATGAGAATGCCTTTGGGTGGTTTTAGATTCAACGCTTTTGCCTGGGGGCTGAAGCCTACCCGCGCCTCTGCCAGCCATTGCTTGAGTCCGTTAAATCCACCTAGATCCACAGGGGCATCGCTGGTGGGAAAATATTCCAGTACGCCGCCTTCTCGAATGACCTGAGCTTTCCGCTGGAGAATGCGTCCCACATCTTGCAGCGTCAGCTTGCCATCCTCCAAAGCAGCATAGGCAATGACCTGTCGTGCCTGCTTTAACGTCATGCCGCTCAATGCCTGCACCAGCGCTGGCACATCCGCATCCTGTAGCTCGATCGCCACACGATTTTTCACACGCAAAGATCGGATGGCATCAGCAACGACCTGCTGTAGCTCATCGCGTCCGGGTAACTTCAGGTCAAAGTAAACGACATCGTGAGCAATCTCAGCAGGTAGTTTGATCGCATTGCCTGTGAGAACGATCGCCGATCGGCTCTGAGCAAACAGCTGCACGACTTCTCGAAACTGACGCGCCACTTCCGCATCTTCTAAATGCCGAGCAAAGTCCTTGAGCAAGAACACCGCTTTAAAGCTGATGTCCTGCATGTACTTCAGTGCTTTCAGTGGTTCTGTTGTGTTTTCAAAGGCAGCAGGTTTGTGTGCTGCGGGTGGGGCACATTCATCTACCCAACGATTTTCGGATGGACTGCCGAAGTTGCCAGCACCGTGCGATCGCGCCAAGCCCTGTGTGATGCTCCACTCCAGCAACTGCATCTTCATGTCCTGCGTGGCTTCTTGCAGCAAGGACTGCACCCGCTCTTCCTCCACCGTCTCAATCACGATCGCGGGGTGGAACGACATGATCAGCGTTTGCAGTTCGTGAATGCTGGCAGCAAGGGAACTGGGCGACGAGTGCATAGGCGTTACGTAGAGCAGATACCGCTAACTACGCTAGAGTGCCCGTTTATTCCTCAAAGGCAGCATGGACGAAAGGGATCGATCATCTATGTTAAAAGTCTCTATTTTTTACAAAATGCAAACATTTTAGCCAAACACCCATCAGAAGTGGCTTTGGTCTGGACTGCTTTCTGAGTGGCAGGCAAATGGGATCGGCAATTATACATTACCGTTCGAGTTAAAGTGAAAGATAGAACTTACGCAACTGCCCCCTTAAATCCTCCAATTCTGGGGGACTTTGAGTACTTGCTCCCCAAACTTGGGGGCCGGGGGCCAGTTCTGCGAGAATTTGCGTAAGTCCTAAAAGAAACAGATTGCAGCAAGGGCAAACCAATGACAGTTCGCCAAAGACGCGACAGCAAAGAAGAGTTGGCTCAACGAGGGTAAGCACTCTACGAGTCTGGCATCCGGCAGCAAGTTGAGGCAGGCAACGAGGGTACGGAGTCTGAAGCAGGGTCAATGATTTACGGAGTGGTGAATTTACGCCGTGAAGCAATGCTTCCATTGGTGGTCGGTAACTCGAATGAACAGCGGCAAGTAATCGATACGGTGATTGATACAGGATTCAGTGGATTCCTGTCTTAACCCTCTGCGCTCATTGCTACCCTGAATCTACCTTGGAGTGCTTCTGCTATCGTGACTCTGGGCGATGGCAGTGAAACTCTCTTTGATTTGTATGCTGCGATTGTGATTTGGGATGGGCAGTACCGCTGACACAGTAGAGCGCGATGGTGAGGGAGGCTGCTGCTCTGCTGAGTGCGTTTGCTTGAATGCGATCGTCGACCCATGCTTCACAATGCTTCTGGGAGCACTCACGACCAGCCGCATACAAATCGCTGAACCCGCCCGGGTAAAAGCTACTTGCTGAGAACCATCGGTTATTTGCAATCGTCAACTCAATCGTTAGTGAACTTGTTCCATTTCGCAACTCTGGTTTGTTGCGGGTCTTTGTCAGCGATCGCACCCATTGCTCAAACTAATTTTTCGGTTCTGTCGAAATGCCAGTCTCTCGTTCGTCATTAGAGTAGGAAGCAGAGAAGCCAAAACCTCCTGTGCTTGAATCAAACCCAAAACGGACAAGAGCTGATGAAATACGCCATTCTGGTTTACGAGACTGAGCAAGACTTTGCAAACCGTGAACTGCACATGCCCGCCTACAATGCCTACTCACAAGCCCTGGCTGAAGCGGGCGTAGCAGCAGGAGGAGCGGCACTGCACCCCAGCCACACAGGCACAACCATTCGGCTGCACAACGGACAGCGAAACGTGCAAGATGGCCCCTATGCCGATACGAAAGAACAACTGGGCGGCTTTTTTATCATTGATGTTCCCGATCTCGATGTGGCTTTAGATTGGGCTTCCCGTTGCCCTGCCGCCAGCAATTGCGCGGTTGAAGTGCGTCCCTTGCTACCCATGCAGGCATAGGAGATCCGTCATGAAACTTTATTACTTTCCACCTTCGCCCAACACCCGCAAAGCTCATGCTGTTGCAATTCATCTGGGACTGTCGATCGACCTGCGTTTAGTGGATTTGCAGCAAGGCGAACAGCGCACGCCAGAGTTCATGCGGTTAAATCCCACAGGTCGCACGCCAGTCTTACAGGATGGCGAGTTCATTTTGTGGGAATCGACGGCTATTATGCAATATCTGGCTAGCCAGATGCCCAACGCGCTTTGGCCCGATGTACCACAAATTCGGGCAGATATTATGCGCTGGCAAAGCTGGCAACTTGCCCATTGGCATCAGGCTTGTCAGCCCTTGCAGTATGAGAATTTTGTCAAGCCACTCTTACAGCTAGGCGAACCTGATGCGCAAGTGGTGCAACAGGCGACGGAGCGCTTTCATACAGAGGCGATCGTGCTCGATCAGCATCTGGCAGAGCGTGCATTTTTAGTCAACAACACCTTGACGTTGGCTGACTTTTCGGTAGCCAGTGACTTAACGTATGCCGTGCCTGGGCGCTTTCCTTTAGATAACTATCCGCACATTCGGCGGTGGTACGGGCAGCTTGAGCAGTTACCCGCATGGCAAGAAACCGCACCGAGGAGCTAAACGCGGATGGATGCACGCCGAGCGGCAGAATTGGCAGCACGCAACTCCTACGGTCGGTTGGTGGCTTATCTAGCTGCACAAACGCGGGATGTGGCAGCGGCTGAAGATGCCCTCGGTGAAGCATTCCTTGCGGCCCTCAATACCTGGGCAGACAGTGGAATACCCCAAAACCCTGAAGCCTGGTTGTTGACAATAGCACGCCATCGACTGATTGACGTTGCGCGGCGCACGCAGGTTCAGACCAAGGTTCTCAATAAGTTGAAGCTTGATGGATTGGAATGGCAAGCTGAACCATCGTTAGATGCAGTGATCTTTCAAGACGATCGCCTGAAATTACTGTTCCTTTGCGCTCATCCCGCCATTGATGCAGCCATTCACACCCCATTGATGCTGCAAACCGTGCTTGGTTTGAATGCAGTACAGATTGCTTCTGCCTTTTTGGTTGCACCTGCCACCATGAGCCAGCGACTTGTACGAGCAAAGGCGAAGATTCGGGATGCGGGCATTGCGCTTGAGTTACCTGACGCACGAGATTTGCCGACTCGACTGATAGCTGTGCTAGAAGCCATTTATGCCGCGTTTACTCATGCGTGGGAAACCGTAGATGGGGGCGATCCTCGGCATCAAGGACTGGCAGAAGAAGCGGTTTGGCTGGCACGGTTATGCGTTCAGCTCATGCCCCAGGAGCCAGAAGTGCGAGGGTTACTGGCGTTGATGCTTTACTGCGAAGCTCGACGTGAAACGCGTCGCACCACAAATGGTCGCTATGTCCCATTATCGCAGCAAGATACCCAGCTTTGGGCACAGCCCATGATCGATGAAGCTGAGCGTGAATTAGCAAAAGCCGCGACCTATAAGCAATTGGGACGCTTTCAACTGGAAGCAGCCATTCAATCGATCCACGCTCAACGTGCGACAACGCAGCAGGTTAACTGGGAAGCACTGGCCTTGCTTTATGAAGGGTTAGTGCAGCTTTCACCAACGCTGGGTGCGTATGTGAGTCAAGCGGCTGCGATCGCCGAAGCCAAGGGCTCAGACCAGGGCTTACAACAACTTGCGGCACTCCCAACTGAGGCGGTGAAGCATTACCAACCCTATTGGGCTTTGAAGGCTCATCTATTCAAGCAGTTGGGGCGTGAGCCTGAAGCGCAACAGGCTTATACACAGGCGATCGGTTTAACCGAAGATGCCGCTATTCGGGAGTTTCTGCTCCATCAATCGCGCTCTAATTAGAGGGCAAGCGTAAATGCTGCCGCTGCTGCTAGGGCTGCTACCGTCCGTACATGGTTCCAGGCTGTCCAGTTGGTGAGATAGCGAGTCCATAGCGCGGCACCGTCACTGCTGGTTGGTTCGACGGCTGCAAGGGCATCGTTGAGCGGTACGTTAAAAGCGATCGTGACCAGAAACGTGCCGATAAGATACAGCAGACTACCAATGAGTAAGAAAGCTGCACCGGGTTGTTGCCACTTGAGCAGCGACACGATCGCCCAAAAGAAGCAAACGGCGGCTGTGCCAAGAAATGCAGCCATAAACAGAGGATTAATCACGGTAATGTTGATGGCCTGCATAGCCGCAATCCCTTGTGATGGCTGAAGGCGGGCAAGAGCGCTCATGACGAAGGTTGAAAACGCGAAGAAAACGCCTGCGACCAAGCCACAGCCTAAAACCGTGAAAAGCTTCAACACAAAAAGTGCATCATTTGTGATCGCCATAAACCCTCCTGTCACTTACGCCATTGCCTTGTTAGCACCTTCTTTCATGAGTATTACTCTTATTGGATGCCGTCTAGTGCGTGCAGATCATGTTCCAAGACGACCTACCGCTTGGAAACCGTGAGAGTACACCAAGCTGTGGTTTTGCGGTACATTTCTGTGCAACATGTGTTGACTTCATGATGGATAACTCACAGCGTTGCTAAATACTCATCCATGCAGTCAAAGGTGGAGTTCCAACCTGCAACAACGCCCATTTCTTCGTGCTTACGGCGATCGTCTGCTGTAGCGTGCAGGATCAGGAGGGTTAGCTTGGTTTGGTTGCCCAACGCCTCGAAGGTTGCAGTCACGACAATTCCTTGTGGCAAATCAGCATTGATCACCGCTTCAAAGCCTTCATCAAACTCATCGCTCGTAACAATCCGCTCAGGAGCCACGATTTCACGAAACACCCCTTTGACTGGGTATTCCGTGCCATCTGGGCCAAGCATGACATAACGCCATTGCCCACCTGAACGGAAATCTAGCTCAGTAACACGGGTGGTAAAGCCTTTGGGTCCCCACCATTGGGTGATGTGCTGCGGCTCTGTCCAGACCTTGAAGACCAACTCGCGTGGTGCATTGAAGGTGCGGGTGATGACGATCGCACGATCGGACTGAGACTCGGACTGAGCCATTGTGGAATCATGATTGTTGCCCATTGGGATTCTCCTGGGTTTGCGATGCTGTTTGTGAAACTTGCAGGTAATCATCTAGCTATCGAGGCGATCTTCCCAGTATTAGCGATGTTGCTGGAGCCAATCTGCCACTTTCTTGAATGTTCTGCATTGATTTGACAGGGTCGCCATCGAGCCTCTCGCTCGCGTGTGATGAATGAGGATGCTCTACCCCCTAAGTTGTTAGAAATGGCTGAAAGGCTCATCTCATACCAATTTGAATTGAAAATGCGACACATCCTGTAGGGGCAAGGCATTGCCTTGCCCCTACCCACCGATTGATCTGTAGCCGTCATTCTTTAAATCGGTATCAAAGGGCTTTGCCAACTCCAGCGACGAAAGCCTCGTCCTGTATGACTGGGCCAGAAACGCACGTCGAGTGAGATCGGCAAGCGCCGCAAGGGTGGCACTCAGGTGATCAAGAGACATCTGATCGGCAGACCATCCTTTACTTAACCGTGCGGTTAATTACCTAATAGGTTAAGTGTACTAGTCCAGAATGTCAAGGGCTATCTGGTTACTGGCTCACAAAAGGCGCGATCGCAGTTCAATCACAGCGTGCAAGCGTGATCCTAACAAACTGAATCCGTTGAGCGTTGGTTTGGGTAAGGCAGTCTTGAACCGATGCTTAGCAGCAAACAATTTATCACGCAGAATGGTCTCACCTGTTAGAAGATTGCTAGAGCCGTCAAAGCGACTAAACAGGCAAGCTGAATCACTAAGCTCAAGAGCCGAAACAGTGGATTTAGGCCAGCGATGTGAATCAGTGAATGGAGTAGCCGAAAGGCTATGTACACAACAACAATTGAGTCGATGACAGTTCCAGAGACACCGCGAATGGTCAGAAGAAAGACAACCCCCAAATACAGAGGAAGGTTTTCTACTAAGTTGGACTGCACTCGGAATAATCGCCAAAGCAAGCTTTCGTCGTTTTGCATGCCGAAATCTTTGGGAGAACCGCCAGCCGATAGGTGTCGAATTCTAACGGCTAGCAGAAGGACAACGACGGCGATCGTCCATACAATAAAAACGGCTAGGCCCCAAAGTGGTATGGTCATCTCGATCGTAGGCATGATTAAGTTCCTCGACTTCAGTAACGGTTAAAGAATCAACGATGAGCTACTGCTAGAAGCGTCAACCACTTCCACAATTTGTCATAAGGTACCTCAAACAAATAAAATCCCACGTTGAAGGGATAGGTGGCTGGATGGACTCGCCGTAAGATGTTATTTCCCGGCGAGTATCCTGAATAAGCTATTCATGTAGCTAGATAAGCCGATCTTCATTGACTGAGGGTAGTTCGTTGATTGACAGACAAAAGTCTTGAAAGGCTGCTGGCTTTGTTGCTCGTCCGCCCGTGTTTAAAAGCCGGACTAACGGTGCGAAACCCGTTAAAACGAGTTGCAAGGCGCTTGCAGTCCTCTATCCTTCGGGAAGGCAACGCCTACAAATGACTTCCTGTTATTAGTCCGCACTTTGAGTGCAGGGTAGAGCCGAAATCATGGAAAGATTTGTCAGCCAATCAGGGGTAGCTCGATCAATTGAGTCATTTTAGTCCGAGCTGATGCGATCGAGTCTGCCAAACTAGCACCTCCAAACTCGTCACTTTCAACTGCGATAAAGGTAATGTCGGTAATGCCAACAAATCCAAAAATAGTGCTTAGATACGGGTCTTGATGATTCATCTTCTCGTTACGTCCTCCTGGCCCAAAGCCAGAATCCCCTCGCGCTGTCATGATTACCATTTTCTTACCAAGTACGAGCGGCTGATAGCGGTTCTCAACCTGCTCTGGCACAAACCCAAACGTTCTCCCAGGCCGCACAATCTGGTCAATATACGCCTTGAGCGTACTGGGTATGCTGAAGTTATACATCGGCACTCCAAGCACATAAACATCTGCCGCCAGAAACTCGTCTATGAGTCGATCGCTAATGCGAATAGCCTCAAGCTGGGTTGCCTCTGGATGAGAAGTTGCATAGGCCGCTGCAATCCAGGCTTCATCGACATGGGGTACGGGATGGCGACCAATATCTCGATACGTAATCGTGTTTGTAGGATGTGCCTGTGTCCATCGGTCAGCAAATTCTCTAGTCATGCGGCGAGAATGGGAGCGTTCACCACGCGGACTCGCATCGATTTGTAGTAGGTGTGCCATAGCTTCTCCTGATTCACTTACCTGTTCAGCTTAGGCAAACGGTTTCAGCTCAGCTATCTCATTCTTGTGGGGCTATCACAATCTTGCGATCGATTCAGCGCTTGCTGGCAAACTCTCAATGAGAAGCCAAAGGCATACAATCAGAATAAAATTCCTTGGACTGATCTCATGAAGTCGATCGCTCCTCCTGCGCTTGAATGTCCCTGTCTACCTGTGCTGTCTAGCCGAAACAAGGGGTGGGAAAACATTTTGGTGGAACAATTTCAGCACTCATCGGGGGAGGGAAAAACTCGTTTCAAAGAGGAACACACGATTTGTCTGTCGCTGGCATCGCGCCCGGTGCGCTTTCTCTTCATTCAAGGTGGCAAGACGCACACAAGCCTGTATAGCAAGGGCGACATTTCCGTAACGCCTGCTGAAACACCGTTTTTTGCCCGCTGGGACGGCGATGATCACTACTTGCAGATCCGCCTTGCATCCAAGTTTATGCAAACGATCGCCCGCGAAACGCTGGACAAGCAGCCCGATCAGCTAGAGCTATTGCCCACGTTTCGGACGCGTGATCCTCAAATTGAGGCGATCGGGCTGCTGCTGTTGTCCGAACTTCAGCAAAAAAATGTCGGCAGTAGGCTCTACGTCGAGTCGTTAACGAATGTGCTGGCAGTGCATTTACTCAGGCAATATGCTGTGGCGAAACCACACCTATCTGTTTATGAGGGTGGCTTACCTGAGCGTCAACTGCTGTACGTCCTGGAATATCTGCATGAGCATCTGGATCAGGACATTAAGCTCGCGGATTTAGCGGCGTTAGTGGGGATGAGCCAGTTCCATTTCAGCCATTTATTCAAGCAATCGATCGGTCTACCTCCCTATCAATACCTGCTACAACAGCGGGTAGAACGAGCCAAGCAACTATTGAAGCAAACCGATCGCACCATTGTAGAGATTGCTTTTTTATGTGGATTCAATAGCCATAGCCATTTGAGCAAACAGTTTCGGCAATTGACTGGCATTACGCCAACAGCTTACAGAGCTAACTAACGATTATGGATCGTTAAAGCTTAGGAACATGCGATCGATGCTGCTCTCTAAAGATCACAATTTCTAGTGAGCAACAGTCTAGACATCATCTACAAACACTATGCAAGCCGCACTGCGTAGTATCTAACTTTTAAGGTCAACTTTATCTCTTTCTAGGAAGTAACTCGTCTGAAAGCGATGCCAGGACGGGGACTTGAACCCCGGACACGAGGATTTTCAGTCCTCTGCTCTACCAACTGAGCTATCCCGGCGGGGTGTAGCGCTTTAACAACTTAGCAAACCCATGTAACCAATTGCAAGCTAATTTTGAGAAAGAGTTGATCGCGCAGCGAGATAGGCTTTGGATTCAGAGCAGGAAGCCAGTTTCGTGCGGCAAAATGAAGCTAGGTAGTCTCATTCGACTGCGATTCTCTCATCTTCATAACGCATGGATTGGCAGGAAATTTCTGGTAATTGGGTTTTGGTACCGCCACGCCCCACTGCGATCGTCCACTTTTTGGGTGGTGCCTTTGTGGCAACCGCACCTCACGTCACCTACCGCAGGTTTTTAGAGCAATTAGCTACGCAAGGGTATGTAATTGTTGCCACCCCCTTTGTCAATACGTTTGACCACACCGCGATCGCCAAAAGCGTCCTCAAAGAGTTTGAGCAGGCTTTAGAGACGCTCTACGCCAGGGTGTTGCATAAACGCTATTTGCCAATTTATGGCGTAGGTCACAGTATGGGCTGCAAGCTGCATTTGCTCATTGGCAGCTTATTTTCTGTGGAGCGATCGGGCAATATTTTGATTGCCTTCAACAATTTTTCGGCTCGGAACGCCGTGCCTCTGGTCGAACAATTTTCGCCTATCTTTGCAGTCGAGTTCACACCATCACCACTGGAGACGAATCAACTGGTTGCTCAGCGCTACCAGGTACGCCGAAATTTGCTGGTGAACTTTACGAACGACACGATCGACCAGTCTGCTAAGTTAGCTAATGTGTTGCAAACCCGTTTTCCAGGCATGATTGCGACTCAAACCCTGTCTGGCAACCATTTGACCCCACTTGGCCCGGACGTTAGCTGGCAAATGGGCGACGTTTTCACACCTTTTGACGCGATCGGGCAATGGGTTCGTCAAGGTGTTTATCGAGAACTCCATCAGCTAGAACGTACTGTCTTGCGGTGGCTCGATCCATTAGCGTCTTTCAGCTAGCGTCTGTACCACCACCCAGTTTTTGACGACGCTTGCCGCTCCAGCAGAAGAAGTACCTTAGATACAGTTCTGCAAAGATGTAGCATAGTCTGACTGCGACGTAGCTCATTGGGTCTTCGGGATGGCATTTTTCAAGCCTTTGGTTCAACTAGGGGTCGTATGTTTACTCACCGCACTCATGTGTTTAGTAATGGTCGAGTTTTTACAGACCAGCCCCCTGTGTAGCATTGGTTTTTTGTGTCTGGCGACGCTAGGGGCACTTTTAACGGCTAATGCTCTGTGAGGTCGGTGGATCTTCAGTCTCATCAGGACGGGGATCGGTTTTAGAGTACAGGGTATAGGGTTTGGGGAATGCAAACGAAGCAGCTATTACTGTAAGCAACCATTAGTCGTTGGCAATAGAGTGTGATGCAGGAATCGCCATCAATCTTGAATCTCAAGACTTGAATCTCATGATAAGATTCACTGGGTTTAGAGCGATCGCTGTGGCTACCTATGGAGACTGAATCTGACGTTGAGTGGAATGGGTTAATGGACATTGAAGCGGTACAAAAAACGCTCAATCGTTCTAGAGCTTCCATCTATCGCTATGCCAATACGGATGCAAATGCGTTGAATCCGCCCTACGATCCAGCCCTTTTAAACCCTGAATTACGCCTACACAAGGATGATATCTTGCGGTTTCATCCCAACGAAGTGGCTCGCTTTGCCAGAGACGTGCTGAAGATCAAGCATGTCACAGTTGAAGTGCGTGAAGCTCCCCCCACACCTACACAGGAGCTTCTACAGGAGATCCTAGCCGAACTGCAGCGCATTTATGCACTACTGAAGGAGCGATCGTAGAAAAGTAGTCCAGGTAGGCTACAGCATGTGCCTGGAAGTGCAATTTCTCCTGTTGAGGCTCCTCCCTCCTGCTTGACTGACAAATCTCTTTTGTAAGCGATTGTCTTGGGCCGTGACACCCACATAGCCCTCTTGTCCCGGTAGGCGGTCTTGAATGCGTGCCCATTGATCATCGCTCAAAGCGTCACGTCGAGTCGTCATGGTGGTGCTAGTCAGGTGCGTTAATGGTGTTTTCCCTCTAGCTCAACTAATTAATGACACGCTCTAGGGGCTGTCATCAATTACGCATACACATGACTTGCAGTAAGGGTTCCAGCCCCTAGCCTTGTGAGGACGGGCGCGGTAGGGCTGATACTCAAGGTGTCTAAGCTTGATTGATGACGCGCTCTAGGGAAAGTTGACCTTAAGGATGCATTTTGGGCGGCACTTTGGTACTATGTATATAGTTAGGATTCATCCGATTGGGGGATTCCGCACTAAGTTCTCAGCTTTGTTAAAACTTTTTGTTTTTGCTGATTTTAATTTAAGAGCAACCCGAGAAACGTTTCTAAAGCTTTATTAGGATTACTGGTCGCATTTAGTACGCTTACTAGGCACTCCTATAGGGGTTGATACAAGCGCTTACAATGCTTGATGGTACTTTGCCATTATCTCCATCCATAGGTTGCATTCATCCATCTGGAAGCTATGGGGTTTTCTGAGTGATTGCTGTTTCATCTCGTCCTGTCAAGCGCCACTGGAATACGGTTAGCTTTGCCTCTACGCTGTACCTCATTCCAGTTTTGGATTTGTTGTTGGCGGAAATCCCAAATCGTTGGAAGGCAGAGATCCGGCTAGGGTTGCAAGAAGCGTTAGTGAATGCTGCTAAGCACGGCAACGCCTTGGATCCCAGCAAGACGGTTCTTGTGCGGTTTTCGGTTGTTGCCAATCAGCATTGGTGGGTTATCTCAGACCAGGGTGCTGGTTTCAACACACCTGAAGAGGCGCTGCCTTGTGACGAGCAGGAGTGCGGGCGCGGTATGTATATCCTTCACCAAATTTTCGATCAGGTTCAGTGGAATCATCAAGGAACTGAACTGCGCCTCTGTAAGTGCGTCAGAAGTCCTTATCGGTTGCCTTTATTGACTTAGGTCGGTTAAGCAATCTTATCGGCCGCTTGACTTTATTCCATGCGAGATGCGTCTGCGTTTAGCCTTTACTGGTTTGAGTCGCTCTCACTGGTGTTGTCAACAAAGTGGTAGGGCGGTAACGCGCCTCCTAAAGCAATTTGCCATTCGGGGTGCTGCGCCTGCAAGGTTTGGATTGTTTGGCGAAGTTGCTGCTCTCGATCGTATGCGAGTAGCAGGTGAAGGGTCTTGTTTCCTGTTTGGTCTTCGCTCAAGCGACAGTGGCGATATGTTTGAGTGATGGTCTGCTCAATTTGCTTGAACGCTGCTTGCTGCTGTTGTTGGTGCAAGAGCTGGGCTTGAAACTGTTGCTTCTTGGCAAGGAAATAATCTTTACCCTTGATTGCTGAGCCAATGGCTAGCTCTGGTAACGTTTGAGGTATGAGTTTGAGCGTGTATTCGGCCTTTCCTTCTAATTGGGCCAGCTTGTTGAGATAGGTCTGCTGCTGGGTGTACAAATGTGCTTTTAAGCCTTCCAGCGAGTTAAAGCTTGTACCAAAGCGCAAGGGTAGGATGGTTGTTTGCACAAACAAGTCACGAATGACGCGATCGTGCCCAAGGACAGCTTGCATGAGAAGAGTGTCGTCCTGTTTGAGGGCGTCTAAGGAGATGGCTGGCTCAACCAACGCAGAGAGCTGCCCAGTCTCGATCGATTGCACCAAAGCAACAATGCCGTGTGGCAAGTTTAAAGGTGCAGGGGGTGTTTTACAAAAAGCGTAGGTATACATCAAAGGGCGTCCGCAACAAACGCAAGGCTTATACTTAGCTTCATGGTGCCAGTTTGCCAGTCTTGCTCAATGTCTTCAAGCCACGTAATCGAAACACCGTCTTTTAGCAGCCGATAGGCAAACATGGTTTCATCAAGTTGCTGCTGTAGATGATCGATGACTGCTGTGATTGGTGTTGGCTGTGAGCCGACTGCCGTGTTAATTTGAACAACTGTGCTGCTGCTTAGCGAAACTACGTCTGACTCAATCGATCGCCCAGTTGATAAGTCGAGCTGATAGTCTACATCGGTTGCCTTTAAGTGCAATGCTGCAAGCAATCGGAGCGTACCCCGTTGCCAGTGTGCATGGGGTTGTAATACTTGGGCAGATATACCTCCTACGAGTCGCATTATATCGTGTGTGCTGCTGGTGATTGACCACAGCAGGTTTGGGACGAGCTCATCCATTAGCAGCATGGGGTGCAGCAGCTCAAGACCAGACGTGTTGAGCTGCTGCTCACAACTGTCAATTGCGGCTTGGACAATGAGCGCCAGGTGCGCTTCCTTTTCGCCGCACGTTATCTGCTGATGGCGCAGTTGAGCCAGGGTCTGTTCACACTGCTGCTGAGCGGTTTCTTGGGCATAACGCTCTAGAGCCTCGGTTTCGGTCAGCCGCACCAAGGTGGTAGGGCTGAGCAGGCGATCAACTGGATTAACGACGGATACATGGGTTTTGGACAGTAAGCCCGCGATCGCAGGCTTTGCCGCTGTGGGCCATTGGGAGGCGCTATTTTGAGCCAGCCCAACTGTTTCTTCCATGAGCTCTGCTTCAATCAATTCAGGTTCAATCAATTCAGGATGTCTGGCGCTCTCTTCGCTGCCATCAGTTTGAGCGATCTGTGTGCTAAAGGCAAAACCCAAGCGAAGTCGGAGGTCGCCCGCTTGCCAGTCTATTCCAGGCTGTAGTAGCTCGATCGCGACTCCTTGAAGAAATGTATCGAGCCCAGACACACTGGTTTGCAGTTGGCGCAAAACAGCTTGCAGTTGATGCTTTACCTGACAAGGGGAAGCGTCACTGGCTTCGATCGTTGTGCAGCGGATGGGTAATGCCGACTCATCTGATTGAACGATCGCGGTTGGTTCTAACATCAACTCAGGCGGGTAGCCAGTGGCTAAATCAAAACACCAGCGGATGGTGGGCGCTTCTACTTCTAGCATGACCACTAATCGCAGCATGCCACACACCCAGCCTTGCTCCGGTAGCCAGCGCTTTGCGCGAATGCCTTCAATGAGGTGCATGGCGCTGTAAGAACTGCGAGCAAGACGCCAAAGTAAAGAGGGAATCAGGCTCTCGATTGTGGTGAAAGGGCTAGGCAGCGGGGAAATGAGGTCAAACGGACTGACTTGAGGTGAATGGCTAATGGCTGGCTGCGGGCTGTTGACTACCGCCTGACGCTCTGCATGCAAGGCATCCAGCACGTCGTAGGCTTCTTCGCTTACGTAGGGAAGTAAAGTTTCAAGCTTGTGGGCTTCGCTAAGTGAACCTTCTGGAGCGGCCAACGGGGACAATCGCGCCAGGTTGATGATCGCTATCAGCCGCTGCATAGCTGCCAGTAGAGTCTCGGAATTTACTGCTGCCGCGATCGGTTGCCCACACGACAGCGGATTCACAAACTTAAGCACGGTCTGATGCACCGTAGTCCAATCAAATAGTGGAGGTTCTGCTTGCGTTGGACTGGCAGAAGACTTGTCAGATGTGATGAGGAGAGACGGGTTGGGCATAAGTGACCATCATGGGCTGTTCAAAGGCGATTATGGTAAGAATGCCCATTCCGGAGCCTATCTGCAAGAACAGCAGCCTATTCTTAGTGGAGATTTGTAAATCTGAGCAAGTTTGAAGGTGAACGCGTAGCGCTAGTCCCTTCATTCTTAGCTGTAGCCACGTTTAGCAGTCGATATTTCATGCGGTTGCTGGTCAAGTCTCGGTCAGAACGCTCTGCGCAACTTACAATTTTGAGTGTATGGTCATGCCTCGCCATGAACGCTAACGCGCTTAACGACCAGCCCGAATCGCACGTACCGTTTCTCCCCTTTTGTGTCATGTCTCTCGTTGCTTTACCGATCGCCGTCTTTACGTCTCCAGGCCCAATGCTGTTGGAATGGGGGCCGTTCTCCATCCGTTGGTATGGGTTTTTAATCGCATCGGCTGTGCTGATTGGCGTGACGCTTGCCCAATGGTTAGCTAGTCGCCGTGACGTCAACCCAGATCTGCTTAGCGATTTGGCACTTTGGCTCGTCATTGCGGCCATTCCGAGCGCGCGGCTTTATTATGTTGCGTTTCAGTGGCAAGAGTATGCCCAGCATCCCGATCAGATTATTGCCATTTGGAAAGGTGGGATCGCGATTCACGGTGCCATCTTGGGTGGGTTAGTCGCCAGCTTGCTGTTTGCCCGTCTGCGCCATATTTCCTTCTGGCAATTAGCAGATTTAGTAGCACCATCGCTGATTTTGGGGCAGGCGATCGGGCGCTGGGGCAATTTCTTTAATTCGGAAGCGTTTGGTCGTCCGACTGATTTGCCCTGGAAGCTCTACATTCCTTTGGAGCGCCGTCCGGCTGGCTATGAGGGGTTTGAATACTTTCATCCCACGTTTCTGTACGAGTCGGTCTGGAATCTTACGGTGTTCAGTCTTTTGATTGCGCTCTTTTTTTGGGGCTTGAAAGCACCCTCTCGACTGAAGGTTGGTACTCTCTTTTTGGTCTATCTCGTCGCCTATAGCTGTGGCCGCGTTTGGATTGAGGGGCTGCGTACCGATAGCTTGATGCTAGGCCCATTACGCATTGCCCAGGTCGTTAGCTTGACCCAGATTGCGATCGGGCTGTTTGGTTTGGCTTGGCTGTATGGTCTCGATCGCGCTCTACCAGACGTAGCCTCACCTCAGAAGCAAACTGCCGCCAAAGCATCGCATCAGCCAAATCGAATGCCCTAAACACGTTTTGCACCAGATTTTGCCAAAAAAAACACCCCAGAACCAAAGGCTCCAGGGCGAAATCAGGGTGCATCTACCACTCTATTCTTCTGCGCTACGGCGACCCGTCCGGAGAAAATGAAATACACGCCATCTAATGCTTCCCTTTTGTGACTAACCAACTGCCTCAGCCGCCTGCTGTCCCTTTACTCCCTGCGGTCTACATTGTGGGTGCTGGCCCTGGTGCCCCCGATTTGCTGACTGTCAAAGCTCAGCACCTCCTCGCACAGGCAGATGTTGTCTTATTTGCCGATTCTCTCGTGCCTGAGGCGCTTTTGTACGGTGTACGCTCTGCTGCAGAACTGATACCAACGGCTGCAAAAACCTTGGAAGAAATTGTGCAGCTCATGGTGGCACGCGTGCAGGCAGGATGTAGTGTCGTTCGGTTACATTCAGGTGATCCCAGTCTTTACAGTGCTGCGCAAGAGCAAATGCAGGCACTATTGGAGGCTGGCATTCCCTTTGAAGTTGTGCCTGGTATTAGTGCTTTTCAAGCGGCAGCGGCAAAACTTCGTGTTGAGTTAACGCTACCAGGGGTTGTGCAAACTATTATCCTGACTCGCATAAGTGGGCGTACAGAGGTGCCCTCAACCGAGGAACTCACTACGCTAGCAGTTCATCAAGCGAGCTTGTGTCTTTACCTGAGTGCAAAGCATGTTGAGACGGCACAGGCAAAGCTAATGCAGCACTATCCAGCCGACACGCCAGTCGCCATCTGCTTTCGCTTGAGCTGGCAGGATGAAAAAATCTGGTTAGTGCCGTTGTCCGACATGGCTAAGACGACTCAGCAAGAAAAGCTGACGCGGACAACACTTTATATCGTTAGCCCAGCATTGGCTACTGCAACGGTACCAGAGACCGGCATTCATTTAGAAGTCTCTAGCCGTCGATCGCCCTCACGATCGCGTCTTTACAACCCCAGTCATCCGCATCTTTTTCGCCCGTCAAGCTCATAAGTACTGAACGAGCTGATGGGGTAAACACGATCGAGACGATCGTGGTGTGCGTTTCCGGATTGGTGGCGATTCGCTGTGTTGTCATCCTTATGAAGCACTCATAGGTATAAACCCGCCGGATTATCTGGCGGGTTTTTTGTCTACATCGGCAGGGCGCAGTTTGCGCTGAGTAAAGCTGTAAGAATAGAGAAACCACCGCGATACAGATTTTGTTGCGATACCTGTAACTTCTGCCTATGAAAGCGCTTGCGATCCTATTGACCTCTCTTCTTCTGGCTGGCTGGATTAGCGCGATTGCGATTCTGGCGATCCAAAACTTTAGCCCTGTTTCGCTACGCTTTTTGGGCTTTCAGTCAATTAACATTCCTGTTGGCTTAGTGCTGGCCTTTAGCGTTGGCATCGGCGTTTTGGGCACCGCGGTCGTTCAACCGTTGCTTGGGCTTTCCAGCTTCCAGCGAGACGACGATGATTAAGAAAAATTTCGAGTTTTAGGTGATGAGTTTTAAGTTGAAGCCAGCCGTCTGAAAAACAAAGCTGAGAATTAGCAGCCCTGCCGCTTACCGAACCCTTTAAAGTGCGTAGACTTGCCCATCAATCAGCAAGCGGGTGATACCCTTTGCTTGCAGATGCGAAGAGGTTTTTTGTAGCACTTGCGCATCAGGCAGCTTAATCACCCGCTGCGTGCGAGGATTTGAGTAGCGTTTAGCGACTCGATGATTGTCAAAAATGGGCAGCGTTTTTTCTAAAATTTCGGCTTCGGGAATTTGACCCAAATCGCCAAATTCCTTTAACGGTCTGGCAATCAGCTCCGCTGAGCGATCGACAACCAGATAGCAGGTTCGTGGTAGGGCGGCTTCTGCTAAGGGCAATACCTGTACCAGGGCTTTCCCGGCAATGCGGCTTCCTACTAACAGTGCCTCGTCTTCCAGATCATCGTCCAGGTCATCCTCATCTAAATCATCATCATCAAGCCCGTCGTCATCTAGATCATCTTCTTCATCGTTCTCTAGATCGCTAGCCAACTCTGCTTCTGGCAGCAAGTCTTCTCCAGTAATGGCTTCAGCGGTTTTGGACGGGGTAGCAAACACTGCATCCCGATCGTCATAGGTTGGATCAAGGTAGGCTTCACCTGCCGCATCAGAAGGTGAGGCCTCATCCCCAAGCGGCTCTATCGGTAATTGTTCTACTGAGTCGAGCGACTTTGACTTAACGATCGGCGGCGCAATAAATGTGGTTGACGGAGACGCTTCAGGGGGAGCAGAAGAGCGCTTTCGTAGTCGTCGTCCATTGGCTGTAACAGACAATGGCTCACTTGAAGTTTCCACTTGCGGTTGATGGGGCAGCGGTTCGGTAGGCGCTTCGACGACAACCGTCTTAGCATCAAAGGGTTCTTTCAGATTGACCGGACTAGGAGCAACTTCCATTACTTCCGGCCCCAGAGCTTCATGCAGTGTCGATATAGTCTGAGGTGCTGGTTCGTTCAGCGTCTTTGAAGTCTCAGGAGCAAATGCTTCAGAGTCTGAAGTCAGAGATGAGGTGGCCTCGGTTGAGGTGCGGTTTCCCCGCTTCTGCTGAATCAGAATGTCGTATTCTGCTTCAGAGAAACTCTGTTTGAGAATACGGCTGATTGTACTATTGCTCACACCATAGCGGCTTGCCAGCGTAGAGGTTGTCTCACCTGGTTGCCGATAGAGTTGTAAAATTTCCTGCTTGTCAGACTCGGACAGTTTTCGAGAGGTCATGCTTTAGGCTGCAAAGAGAACAGGCCGTTTGCTTCATTCTATGCTGAAGTGTTGGCATCTGGAGGCGATCGCCCAATCAGGCCGAGAACCAGGTAGCCTACTTCAACGGCGAAATTCACAGTAAAACCGCTGCTTAAGATGTCTTGCACGCTGCGTGTCGAATCAAGACGAGGCCCGTCTACGCCCACCTGTACGGCTGCGTGTGCGACTGGATAAATCATGCTCTAGCGCGGCCCCAATACCAAACAACACACCACTAAACACCCAAAAGACTTCCAAAAAGCCGCCGCTTTGATAATTAGCTAAATGCGTCGTCGCGTATTTGAACCAAATGTCAGCCACGTAGAGTGAGAAGGCGGCGGCGGCAATCATGCGCCAGGATTGAGCGAAGCGCCCCCCCCAAAAAGCGAGCAGCAACGTAGTGGCAATAATTAACAGCAGCACATCGCAGACAACGTAAAAGCCATTGACGTAGGGCTTGAGGGGTTTTAACGTTTCCTCTAGCGATAAAGCCCACTCTGGCGGCGGCGCTTTTGTCTCACCAACAGAGACGGAGGACGTTGAACTTCCAGGAGCCATTTCTGGTGCCTTTCTATCAGCAGCGGGGACAGGCGCGACGATGGGTGGTGCAGGCGAGGCAGATGGTTGCGTTGGCTTTGGCTTTGCAACAGAAGCCGCTTTGGGGCTAGCTTTGACAGCAGTTGGCTTTGCCGTTGGTTTTGTGACTGGTTTCGTCGCTGGTGCTGTTTGCGCTGCAACAGGTTGGATCAAGAAAGATTGAGGTGTGCTATCGGCGACTGGCGAGGCTACAAACCATGAAATGACAATGCTCAGCGCCGCAATAACTGCAACCACGCCCCACTGCCAAAGCTCTAGATTCAACCGCCGGGATGCGACGGCAAGCAGAATGCCAACAATAAGAAAGATGTAGGTCAGGATGTAAAAGAAGTCGCCTGGAGACACATCAGCCTCTTGTCCTAAAACCGTTTCCCAGTAGAAGAAAAACAGATTGCCCAGGAAATAAAACAGCATCCCCAACCCAATGCAGAGCCAGACGTTGCGACCGCTTACAATCTGTGGACTACGCCAGTTTCTAAAGCACAGCCAGGCGGCGGTAAAATAGGCAATTTCTTCAAAAACTGTCGTGCCAAGAGAATACCAAAGCGGATGCTCTTGCCCTGGCAGCGTCGCACTGAAAAGCAGGAAAAACAGCAGCGCTAAGACGGCCCAGACAATCTCAGAAAGGACGATCGTCTGGACTGATAACAACGCTTTAGGAGAACTAGATGATTTGTCCAAGGGACTGCCTACCAAACTTCAAGAAGGGTGATGTAGAAGGGGAGCGGCTCAACAGGCACGCTTGCGGCAAGACTCGCATCGTAATCGAAAGGGGCGGCGATGGCTACAAAGCGTGAACATTTCTTAGCTAACGCCACAGCTTACCTAAGGGAGATTGGTTGAGCCAGGCTTGAAAGACCGTGCGATCGTTGCCTGACAGGTCTTGTAAGGTGTCGATCGCCCGTTCTGCAAAGGTAGTATTCCCAAAATAGGCTTTCCCTAAGCGATGGAGTTCTTGCAGGAGCGTATTGAGGTGATGCTCCTGCCAGGGAGGAATTTGCGGCGCATCCAGGGGATCAACCGTGAGCAAATACTTAATCGCCTCTGGCGACTCCGCTTGTGGAAAGCGCCATTGCTTAAACACTTCTGCAATATCTTTCTGAAAAAGACCCGCCTGCCGATTACCCAGCAAATCTTCAATATCGATGTATACAGCTTGTAGCATCAGCAGGGATGCTTTGATGTAAACCGGCGTAGCTGCCGTATCGCCCCCACCGTCTGCATCTGCCGCCAGTTGCTCTAAGCGAATTTTGCCCCAAACACTGTAGCGCTCAGGCTCTTCCAGCAGCACACAAGCTTTGCCCTGGTTGTCAGTGAGATCGCGCCAGAATGTCTTCGCATCTTCCTCTTGGCTTGCATTAAAAACACTCAGCAAACGGAAAGTTTGTCCCTGATACGTAAGAATGGGGATTTGCTGATCCCGTTTTGGGTGCTGAACACTAGTGATCTCAACATCCTGCCTTTTCAGAATAAACATGACGCTGCCAATTAACTCCTGTCGGGACTGGGCGTTTGGGCGGGATGATAGAGCACGATCTCGCCAGTGGTTAAAGGAGGTAGCTCAATAACTGTCAACTACTTTAACGATTGTCAGCTATAGATTCTAAAGTGATGTTAAAGCAAACATACCTTAAGCAATTCCCCATTTTGAGTCACTAATTGACATTCCCTCACGTGACCTCGCCTCAAGTTTTGGGAGGGGCTGTTTTCTGCTTCTAGCTGAGGGCTAATTGCCCTGGGGTGTTTATGGTTAAACTCCTGAAGTTAAAGACATACTGCTTGTAGTGCGTTATCTATTATTTATAAATGGATAGCCTGGCGTAAGGTTTAGTCCTACCAAACGTTACATAAAAGCATCGTACAGCTAGAGTTCAGAGTAGCGCAGAAACCCAAGGTTGAGCATGGTTTATCGTCAACGTCTTAGGACAGTTGTTTCTCACGTGTGCTTGCGGGCTGTAGACAGAGACTTCCTTTGAGGGCTTCGTCTCCAATCGAGCACTCAAACTTCTGAGCAAGCGCAAGGACTTCTTGGTTTATGCTAATGCTATAACAGCACTTATCCTTGGATCCTTAGCTCAGTGGATAGAGCAACCGCCTTCTAAGCGGTCGGCCACAGGTTCAAATCCTGTAGGATCCGCTGGTTTACGTCATTGTCAGATTGAGTAAAGGCTGAACGCAGTAGAAGCGGGTCAGGCTTAGTTCTGGCTATGACGATGACACTGAACTCAGCGACTCAGCGGAGAAAACCTCTCACTAATAGCAGATGCCAGTTAGGAGTAGAGAGCCGACGATCGAATAAGCACGCTAGATAGCGAAAACGGTCCGTTGGATTTAGAGCAAAAGTTGAGCTGCGATGAAGAGTTTAATGCTTCTGGTTCCGTTACTACTGGCGGTCTCAATTCCTGTCCTTGCTCTTTACGCGTACACGCCACCGACTGAGGGTGGGCCTGGATCTTCACGAGGCAGCGGCACCCGTATTCTTTGTCCCATAACATGGGGCGTCATACCTCTGCATGAGACTGCTGTCAGCAGAAGCTAGACAACGTTATTCTTTCTGCTCAATTTAGCTTACCTGTCCTGTTTGTTTGGCTTTTGTTCTTGAGATTCTGTTTCCCGCAAAGCCAGTCTGGCACATAGTTTCGCTTGAGCTAAGTGCGATAGTTCGTGCAATTATGAGGACAGTAATGCAAATTTTATGCAAACCCAGCTATACATTCGTTCACAAACCAGATAAACTTCTCGTTCGTAGGCTTATTGACTTTGTTGAATCGGGATTAATCATGGTTAGATATCGGGCTGCTGTTGCGTTCATATTGACGATGATCGCTGTGATGCTAGTGAGCTTTGGTGGCATTGCAGAGGCAAAAACGCTGTCCTATACCCCCGCACAGGTAGAAGAAATTCAGACGTATGCCGCTGAGGTTTCAGAACTTCGCGATCGCCTGCCTGAGCTTGCTAAGCTGATCCAAGACGAAAACTGGACATTTGCGCGCAACTTCATTCACGGTCCCCTGGGAGAGCTACGCACCAAAATGGCTTACATCTCGCGCAGCTTGGTACCAACTGAGCAGGCAAAAGCCCGTGAACAAGCAAATGAAACCTTTAAAGGTTTCGTCGCGATCGACGCGGCTGCCGAAAAGAAGGATTACAAAGCCGCCATTCGCAATTTTGGTAAAGCGGTCAAAAGTCTGGATGCTTTTCTAGAACTTGTTCCTGGCGCTTAAAGAACCTTATCTGTGAGGAGGGAGCCAGCAAGATTAGATGTCTTGGCAACGGTAAGGCTCCTCCTCAGCCAATAGGGTTTGGTGTCTCCAAAAATCGTGTGCAACGTCTCTTGCTCTGTCGCCAGCGTTTCATGGCCGTTTACAGAGCTTCAAGTGCCTGCTTAAGATCGGCAGTGAGTAATTGAGCGCTCTGCTTCGGTGCTTTCAAGTCGTAAGCAGCCACGTATAGCGGTTGTCCAATGAAAATTTTGACTCGACAACGCCACGGCGCAAGCGGCTTGCTGTAGTACAGCCGAATGGGCACTACTTGAATACCAAGCTTTGGCTGGCTGGCTTCTGCCTGTAACGCGAGTCGTGCCAAACCTGGTTTCAGCCGCTGCACCTGGGTTTCACGAAAAATATTGCCCTCAGGAAAGATCACAAGCGATTCCCGGTTTTGCAGTAGTTCTACGCCATGCCTCAAACTTGCGATCGCCGGACGGCTTGTGTCGATCGGAAACCCACCTAAATGGCGGATAAACCATCCCTGTAGTCCTCTCACCTCATCTGCCGACACCATAAAGCGTAGGTGACGACCCGTCACATCCTGTCCTGCCGCATAAGGAATAAGAACAGCATCCCAACGGGAGCGGTGCGTAGGGGCAAGAATCACTGGCCCCGTCCGAGGTAAGTTTTCGCGCCCAATGACTTCAACTCGTTTGAAGTAAGCAGGCACGACAAGATGACGACCCAAAGGATAAACCAGTGATGCCAACCAGGAAGAGCATTGGGAGTCTGACGGTGGGGCAACAGGGTGACCATGAATGGCGGTTCCTTTCAGCAGGCGCACTGCAAATGAGGCGCTTGACGCAGTTGGCTGCGAAGGGATATCACAATCATCAGAGTGCGAGCTCGCTTGGCAAACTTGCTGCTCGTAGCCAAGTGGACTCACCTGAGTGTCAGAGGCGGCAGGCAGTTGCCCTGCGGTGTAAAACGGTCTAGTCGAATCAAGCGAGTTCATAGCGTACACAGGGCAGACGAGATGCGAAAACAACACGTACATCTACCGTAGAGTGCCCTGAAATTATCGTCGTCTGCTCTAGGGACAGTTTTTAGGGTGGCATGAGAGGAAACGGATGGCTGCGGCGTTGAGCAAACCAGGACTGTAATTGCTGTCGGCACGTCACCTCTAAGATGCCACCCAGCACTGGAAGTCGATGGTTAGAGCAAGCGCCGTCAGGAAGGTTGAGCACCGATCGCACGGCTCCTGCTTTGGGGTCATCGGCTCCATACACTAATTGACCTAACCGTGCTAACACTAAAGCCCCTGCACACATGGGACACGGTTCTAGCGTCACATAGAGAGTGCATTGGGTGAGATGCCAGGAGTTGAGTACCTGCCCTGCGGCTCGTAAAACGAGGATCTCAGCATGAGCAGTAGGGTCGTGATCGCGTTCGCGTCGGTTTTCAGCCTGGGCGATCGCCTGTCCCGCCGCATTGACAATCACTGCCCCAACTGGCACATCCCCAGCATCACCCGCGGCTTGGGCAAGCGCGATCGCCCGCTCCATCCACTGTCGATGTTGCAGGTAGTCTGGATGGTTAAAGGCTTCCGGAACTGACATAGCCGAGACCTGCCAGTCTATAGCGCTGGCTCTATAAGCAGGGGATCTAGTTGCCGCTGCCTGTCTAGTTGATAGAGATCATCACAACCGCCAATGTACCGTCGATTAATAAAAATCTGGGGTACCGATCGACGACCCTCTGCACGTTCAGCCATTTTCGCCCTAGCAGCTTCATCGCCATCAATTTTATATTCTGTAAAATGAACCCCTTTCCACCACAGCAGCAGTTTGGCGCGAATGCAGAACGGGCAAGTCTGCCAGGTGTAGATTTCGACGGTTGCTTTTACTCGTTCGGGATGACGGTTCAGTAGAGAATTGAGTCCTTGAAGCATGGGAGAACTCCACGATCGCGGTGAACAACTAATCAATAAGAGGGGAAGGGTACAACGAGGAGTATGCCGAGTCCAGCGAGGGCAATCGCCAACGAAACCGCTAGCAGTTTGAGGCGCTGCAGCCAGGGATGGCTTGTGGGAGGGCTCTGCTGGGGATTGCGCGATCGTGGCTGGGCAGGCGCAACCAACAGAATGAGGCTACCTAACACCATCAAGCTCCCCAAGATTGCAGTCGTTCCAGCAATCCAGGCAGAAATCAACCAAAGCATTGCATCATCGACGGTTAAAGAAGCTGAACCAGGCACCTTAGCTGAAAAGCGTGTATGCCTCTTAGCTAAGGCAACCTGGACTGAATTAACCCTAATTTTAACGCTAGCAGTACAAGAATCCTCAGCGTGTATCCTATTGAGTGTGCCAATCCAATGCAATTAATTCAGCCAAGTAAGACAGCACTGCTCCAACGCAGGCACTTAGCTAAACATCATAAATTCGGCATTCCACAGCATCGGGGCGCTCGTCGCAATAGCGGTCGAGGCTCGTCTTCTGCTGCAAACGGCGATCAGCAGAAGCAGCCTGTACCTCTTCTACTGCATCCCAAGCCGCAGCACACTCACTGGAAAGATCTCCATTGGTGCTACATGCCGCGCGCGCTTGTTCCAGCATGGACGGTAGCTGCTCTTCGAGGGAGGTGGTGCCGTTTTCTAACGTGTCATTCAACAGCTTAGACATATTGGTTTGAATCTCCTGCTTATGGGGTTGATGTAGCGTTAACCCGTTTACCTGCACGTATGTAGTGAGTGCATAGTTCCAATCTAACGCTGTTTTCCCAGTTTGGTTATGAGGAAACCTGGCTCTTGAGAATGCGGGTAACCGATCAACGACGCTTTTGAAAAGACTTACAGCAGCTCTTGATCGAGTAAGCCACGGTTTGATTGGTGCCGAGGGCCGATGTAGGGTATGGGGTGCGGTGAAGCCAAACGAAACCGGATGCCTGTGTAAAGCAATGAGCGCAGCAAAACTTAACACGCTGAAGCAGCGAGATTCCTATTAAGCGCGTCTCCCCCTTTTGGTAGACTTAAAGACTGAGAACAGCATTTATGAAACCGCGCAAAATCAAGCAGTTGGAGGACTTACTTCGTGGAGAACACGCTCGGTCTAGAGATTATTGAAGTCGTAGAGCAGGCTGCGATCGCATCTGCCCGTTGGATGGGCAAAGGCGAGAAGAACATTGCTGACCAAGTAGCAGTGGAAGCCATGCGCGAACGCATGAACAAGATTTATATGCGGGGACGCATTGTGATCGGAGAGGGCGAGCGGGATGACGCACCGATGCTCTACATCGGCGAAGAAGTCGGTGTTTGTACACAACCAAACGCAAAAGATTTTTGTAATCCCGATGAGTTGATCGAGATTGACATTGCAGTAGACCCTTGCGAAGGCACAAACTTGGTCGCCTATGGACAGCCTGGTTCAATGGCCGTGCTGGCAATCTCCGAAAAAGGCGGGCTTTTTGCCGCACCTGACTTCTACATGAAGAAGTTGGCGGCTCCCGCTGCGGCTAAAGGCAAAGTAGACATTAACAAATCAGCCACTGAAAACCTCAAAATTTTGTCTGAATGCCTGGATCGGTCGATCGAAGAACTGGTGGTTGTCGTGATGAAGCGCGATCGACATGCCGAGCTCATCAAAGAAATTCGGGATGCTGGTGCAAGAGTTTCTCTTATTAGCGATGGAGACGTTGGAGCCGCAATCTCCTGCGGCTTTGCAGGCACAAACATCCATGCGCTCATGGGGATTGGCGCAGCACCCGAAGGTGTAATCTCTGCGGCGGCGATGCGCGCTTTAGGTGGGCATTTCCAGGGACAGCTTATCTATGATCCAGCGATTGTGAAGACGGGTCTCATTGGTGAGAGTAAAGAAGCGAACCTCGATCGTCTGAAGAGCATGAACATCACCGACCCCGATAAAGTCTACGACGCCCATGAACTTGCTTCTGGTGAAACTGTCCTGTTTGCAGGATGTGGCATCACCTCTGGCAATTTAATGGAAGGCGTGCGCTTTTTCGGCGGCGGCGCTAGAACCCAGTCACTGGTTATTTCTAACCAGTCCAACACAGCCCGGTTTGTAGACACTATCCACTTATCTGGACAGCCAAAAGTCGTGCAGTTGCATTAAGTTGTTAGTAATGAGTTGTTAGTTGTTAGACACATTGCTGCTAACAACTAACAACCAAAAGCTAATAACTGGAATTCGGTTCACCACAAAAGAGCGCACTTTTAATAAGATAATTAAGATGAACATTGCCGTTGTAGGGTTAAGCCACAAAACAGCCCCGGTTGACGTTCGAGAAAAACTGAGCATTCCAGAGACCCTTTATGACCGTGCGATCGCGCAGCTTTGCGCTTGCCCACACCTGGAAGAAGTGGCTGTCCTCAGCACCTGTAATCGCCTAGAGATCTATCTAGTCACCAGCGAAACCGAGCAGGGTATCCGCGAAGTCACCCAGTTTTTAGGCGATCACAGTAAGCTTTTTCTCCCTCAGTTACGTCCTCATCTGTTTACTTTGCTGCATCAAGATGCTGTCATGCATTTAATGCGTGTTGCCTCTGGGCTCGATAGCCTGGTGCTGGGCGAAGGACAAATCCTGGCACAGGTCAAGCACTGCCACAAGCTCGGTCAGCAGCATCAGGGCATTGGGCGCATTCTCAATCAACTCTTTAAACAGGCTCTCACCGCAGGCAAACGCGTCCGTACAGAGACTAGTATTGGCACAGGAGCGGTTTCCATTAGTTCTGCGGCAGTGGAATTGGCACAAATCAAAGCCCAAAATTTAGCCGCCTGTCGTGTGGGCATATTGGGCGCAGGTAAGATGTCTCGCCTGCTGGTACAACACTTGTTGTCCAAAGGTGCCGTCAATATTTCAATTTTGAATCGCTCGCTCGAACGCGCCCAAGAGTTAGCCAAGCTCTTTCCAGACGCAGCATTACGCCTACACCCGCTGTCCGACTTATCTACCATACTGGCAAACTCCGACATCGTGTTTACCAGCACAGCCGCCACAGAACCCTTGCTCGATCGCGCCAAACTCGAAATGGTGTTAGATCCCGCACAACCGTTGCTGCTGTTTGATATTGCGGTGCCGCGAAACGTTCACACAGATGTAAACGAATTGCCCCATGTGCAAGCCTTTAACGTGGATGACCTGAAGGCAGTGGTGGCACAAAATCAGGAAAGCCGCCGTCAAATGGCAATGGAAGCAGAGATGCTGCTGGATGAAGAGGTGGATACCTTTGATAGCTGGCTGCGATCGCTCGAAACCGTCTCGACCATCAGCAGCTTGCGTGAAAAAGTGGAAACAATCCGGGCGCAAGAACTTGAAAAAGCCTTGTCGCGTCTGGGCACCGAGTTCGCCGAAAAGCACCAGGAAGTCATCGAAGCGCTCACCCGTGGCATTGTGAACAAAATCTTGCATGACCCAATGGTGCAGTTGCGGGCACAGCAAGATATTGAAGCCAGACGGCAGGCGATGGAAACCCTCACAACCCTGTTTAAGCTTGAATCTACGTCGAATAAGCAGTTTGGCTAAGATGGGGCACTGGGAGGCGGGAGACAGAAGGTAGGAAAGGTATAAAGTCAGAAGGCTAGAATAAACTGGCTGACCCCTGTGATTTCGGCTGGTGAGAAATTTAAGGAAAGGCCAGCGCTGATTTTTTGGAAAAACGGCGATCGTTTGCTTTCGTCGGAAGAGCATTAAGCGATGGCTTGATGCAGGGTTTCAGCCAAGTCCCGCAATCACACTGGCTTCGAGTTATCGGCACTGGCTTCTACTGCCTATGCCGCTTGAAAGTCGCCCAAAATTTTTACTTCTGGCTCCAACTGTAGCGACCATCGCTGCTCGACCTCCTGCTGCACGTGGTGGATCAACCGAAAAATGTCGCTTGCCATCGCATTGCCACAGTTAAGAATGAAGTTTGCGTGCCGCTCCGCTATTTGGGCACCGCCGATCTGGTAGCCTTTGAGGCCAGCCTGCTCAATGAGCCATCCTGCTTTGTGCTGTTCGTTTGGATTACGAAAAACGCTGCCACAGCTAGGTAAGTGATAGGGCTGCGTGCTGCGGCGATGCTGATAGTGCTGATTTGTCAGCCTGGTCAGCTCAGCCGGATCAATCCCTGACTTTAGCTGGAACGTTGCCTGCATCACCAACCAGTTTTTGCCCTGCAACGCTGAAGTGCGATAGCGGTAGCGCAAATCTTGTGGGGTCAGAATTTTTGTTGTACCGTCTGGAAGCAACACATGCGCATTGACGAGGTAGTCTGCCATGCAGCCACCGTGGGCACCTGCGTTCATGACGATCGCGCCGCCCACCGTACCAGGGATGCCCACAGCCCATTCCATACCCTGCAAACCGCGTTCAGCTGCTTGCCATGCCAAGCGGGGTAACGGCTCACCCGCACCGACCGTTACTTGTCCAGACTCTAGGTCAAACAGGCTTTGACGTAAACGACGTGTGCTGATCACTAGACCCGGTAAGCCGCGATCGCTAATCAGCAAATTTGAGCCCGCTCCTAGTAGGGTTACTGGTAACCTGTGAGTCTGTGCCCAGTCAAAGCTTGCCTGTAGCTCTGAAACTTGCTTAGGCGCGACATACCATTGAGCAGGCCCTCCTACTCGAAAGGAGGTTAATGAGGCTAGAGGGACACAGGGTTTGATAAGGCAGTCTGTACCTAACAGGTGCACTGGCTGAGTTGCTGACTGGATGCCGCTTCCAGGAGAGTCAAGGCTTAGCCGCACTGTGTCAGAAAGAGCCACTTTGAGGGGATCGTACGAAAGCGTCATGGTATTAAATCATGGTGTGACCCAACCCGTTAGCGCGGAGTGGGTGCGATGGACTAAGGTCGTCGTTTGGCGCATCACACTAGGCTTGGTTGCACCATGCTTGCGATTGCCCTGGCTCCATGCTTTGATGAAACGCCATAACTTCAGGAATCAGTTGGTTCAGATTCCCAGCCCCCAAAAAGAGGGCGATGTCCCCAGGTACAAGCAGTTGAGTTAAGCGGCGACCGACCGCCTGAAGAGACGGTTGGTAGTCTACTTGAGGATGATAGTTTGCAATTAAATTAGCAACCTGTTGCCCACTGATATTGCCTGGGTTTGCTTCACCAGCACTGTAGATGTCACTGACAATAACCACATCAGCATCGCTAAACGACGTGGCAAAATCTTCTAGAAACGTAAGTGTCCGGCTGTAGCGATGTGGCTGAAAGATAGCGACCACTCGCCGTTTAGAGGATGGAGATGCGCCATAGCTTTGCAAACGTGCTGCTGCCAACGTTGCTCGTAGCTCACTAGGGTGGTGGGCATAGTCATCCACAAACAGGATGCCATTATACTCACCGCGTCGCTCAAACCGTCGTCGTGCCCCTTCAAAGGTGGCGATCGCCTGTGCAATCGTGGCAAACTCTAGTTTCAACGCGCGCCCAACCGCAACGGCTGCGAGGGCATTACTTAGATTATGCTTCCCCAACAGCTTGACATTCAAACGTCCTAGAATGACTCCGCGCTCCCAGACGCGTGCGGTCGTACCATCAGCGCGGCACGTCACACAATCGACCGTATAATCTGCGCCAGAAGCACGATCGAGACTGTAGCTAATGGTAGGCTGAAGTTGATCCCTTACGGTTTGGCAATCGATGCTACCGATCAGCGTTTGACAATGGCTCGCAAAGGTTTTGAAAATAGCAATAACTTCATCCAGATTGCTGTAGTGATCAGGATGATCGAGTTCAATGTTCGTCACGATGCCGATGCTGGCTGCCATCTTCACCAAAGAACCATCCGATTCATCCGCTTCAGCGACTAAATGAGCGCCTTGGCCGAGGCGAGCGTTCCCTTCCCAAGCGTTGACTTCGCCTCCTACTACGATCGTGGGGTCAAGTTCTGCTTGCAACAACATATAACCAATCATGCTGCTGGTCGTTGTTTTACCATGAGTGCCTGCAACGGCAATGCTTTCATACTCTTGCATGAGTCCTGCAAGTACATCCGAGCGATGAAAAATGGGGCAGCCCAGATCGCGTGCTGCTAAATATTCAGCATTGGCTGGATGGATGGCGGTAGAGCAAATGACTTGCGGTAGCGTTTCTTCCACCAGGCTGGTCAGCGATGAAGTTGTTAGCGGTGGGGTTGTCAGCGAGCGTGGCAGCGTGGCTTGCTCTGCTCTTACGGTTGCTGACGCGAAACCGATCGTCGCTGATGGCACTGATTCGCGTGCTAACCGCGTGTTGGCTTGAAAAAACTCTAAATTGCTGGGATCTTGGCTCCAAAATATGTGAGCACCCTCTTCTTGAAGTCGTTGCGTAATCCGACTGAGATGCAAATCAGAACCAGATACGGGTAGTCCACGTTTCGCTAACACATAAGCAAGGGCCGACATCCCAATGCCACCAATGCCGATGAAATGAAATGGTCTACCGCTGAAATCGACGGAATTCAGCATTTTTCTTCCTCACACACCACACCAATGTCTCGCGCTATCATATCAAGGATTATCTTTTCGGGATACAGCTTTCTTATAAATCTCACGGCTTAACAGTGAAGAGGGAATGTTGATGCGTAAGCCTTTCTCCCCAATTGCCACGTCAGCTCAGGCCATGTTTTGGAGCAAACAATCAGCTTCAATGCCTGTGATTGAATGCCTGTGATTGTACTCGCAAAAGACCTGCATGAATCAGGCTTCATACCCATGTTGCAGTTTTATACCGCACTTCTAGGGCCGCTGTAGTCAAGACGATGTCTGACCAGCACTCCGATTTTATAAGCCGCTCTGCACTTGGCTGGGGAGAACTGTGGGTGTTCCTCTTGAGTTAACTACAAGCCCAATGTGATGCATTCCCGATCGCTGCAACAAAAGTCACCAACCGACGCTTGAACCACAGTGTATCAACTGAACCTTGTAGAGATAATGTTGATATATAAGATGCTAAACCTCGTCCATCTTGAGAACTGGAGTTTTTGACACTGAGACGGTAAGCTGAGTTGGAAGGTTAAAGCGGTCGGGCAGATCAAAATGTTGAAAGTGAATCTGGAACGGTGGCAGCACAGCCCTGAAAGATTGCGGGAACAAGCTTTCAGCGCGCATCATGCTCGGACACGAGAACGAGTTTTAGCCCTCTATGAGATCAGTCAGGGCAAAAGTGCGACGCAAATCGGTTGGCAAACTGGGCGTAATCCTCAAACCATCATGGACTGGGTGCATCGATACAATCAAGGGGGGTTGGAGTCTCTGGTGTATCACCGGACTGGCGGACATCCCCCCCTTTGACTCCTGATGTCGAGCAACAACTCGATGACACCATTCGTCAGGCATTAGTCCTGGCGGCAACCCCACCTCAAGAACGTCAAGCTCCTACCCTGCCACGATGGACGTTAAAGCGCTTACTAGTCTGGGTGAAGCAGCAATTTGGCATCGATTGCTGCCGGGACACCTTACGCAAAGTGATGCGGCGGTTGGGCTTTTCTTGGAAGAAAGCCCATAAGTTATTGAACAAAGGCAACCCCCACAAGCGTGCTGCCTTTCTCGAACGGCTTCAGGGACTGCTCGATGAGGCTCTCCATCAACGGTGCTTGCTGGTTTACATCGACGAAGCTCACATCCATCTCGACACCGATGCCGGGTATGGTTGGTCAATTCGAGGTCAGCGGTTTTGGGTCAGTTCCAGTTCGCCTGGGCGTGCCAAGTCTCGTTCTACGGAGTCTACCTATACAACTTGGGACAAGTGCGTGTGTTTGCGTATGACAAGGCAGACCAATTCAATACCATTGATGTCCTCAAGCAATTACGGGTCGAGTTTCCTGAGCGTCCTTTGAAGTTGATTTGGGATGGCGCATCCTATCATCGTGCTCAAACCGTTCAAATTGCTGCCGCTATGCTCGATGTGGCTATCGAGCCTTTACCTGCCTATAGCCCGGACTTTATGCCAGTTGAGCATCTTTGGCAATGGCTCCGCGAGGATGTGACCTATCATGCTTGCTATGCCAATCAAGCCGAGTTGAAGCAACGAGTCGAGCAATTTCAGCAGGAGATTAATGCCAAGTCCCTTGTTCTTGCTGACCGCCTATGGGTGAAGAATCACCTTGACCCCGATGAAGAAAAACTACGGGTTTCGAGTTAGACGAGGTTTACCAACTGATGTGTTGGTTTTACAGCGTGGTTGCTTGAGAGGATACGTCGTGATAAACCATCTTTCATGACTGGGTAAAGCATAGTCAATGAGTCGTTGTGTGAAAGGATGGTACGTAAACACGGTTCAGATGCCTAAGATTGCCGTTTTTGGTGGTACCTTTAACCCAGTTCATTGGGGCCATCTGTTGATTGCCGAAACCGCGATCGATCAATTCCAGCTCGATCGTGTGATCTGGGTACCGACGTTTCGCTCACCTCATAAGGCCCAAGCATTGCTTGCCTTTGACCATCGTCTAGAAATGGTGCAGCGTGCGATCGCTGATCAACCCGCTTTTACGGTATCTGCGATCGAGGGGCAACGGCAGGGGCTTTCGTATGCAAGCGCAACACTCAATACCTTGCAAGCACTGGAACCAGAAGCCCACTGGTACTGGATTATGGGTAATGATGCGTTTCAAAGCCTGCCCAAATGGTATGCCAGCGAGTCTTTAATGGCGCAATGCACCTGGCTGGTCGCACCGCGAAGCGAACTAAACGACATTGACCAGCAGGAAGATGACTTGGGACGAGACCGATTAAGCAGAGATGGCACCAGTTCTGAGCAGTCGATCGCGCTGTGTCAAGCCTCGCAGCCTCCCCTGTCTTTTTCCTCCCAATTACACTGGCATCGATTACAGCTACCGTTGCTTGGCATCTCTTCGACACTGATTCGGCAACGCTGCCAGGAGGGGCACTCGATTCGCTATTTGGTGCCTGAATCTGTGCGTTGCTATATTACACGACAAAACTTGTACCAAATGAGCTAAAATACCTACTCAAGGCTTCAAAGATACAAATAGCAATGTAAGTTCACATCGAGCGCTAAAGTCAGAAATCTTGCCAGCGACGCGATCGTTGGCAGGCGGTAGCTTCAAGACGCGATGACAGTAGAGCGAGTTATTGCACTCGTATCCCTAGAGTCTTATGATCAATTTGACTACCAAGAATCTCTTTAATAGACAGAGGGCAAGACGCAGTGATTAGAGTAGCGATTAACGGATTCGGACGTATCGGACGCAATTTCATGCGGTGCTGGTTAACTCGCGCCAACAGCCAAATAGAAGTAGTTGCCATCAACGACACCTCTGACCCCAAAACCAACGCGCACCTGCTGAGATACGACACGATGTTGGGCACGTTTAATGCTGACATCAGTGCGGATGAAAATACCATCACTGTGAATGGTCACACGATCAAATGTACATCCGATCGTAATCCCGAAAACTTGCCCTGGAAAGATTGGGACATTGACCTCATCATTGAATCCACTGGTGTGTTTGTTAGCAAGGAAGGTGCCTCAAAGCACATCAAAGCGGGCGCTAAAAAAGTTTTGATTACCGCTCCTGGAAAAGGCGACGATGGCACCTTTGTCGTGGGTGTGAACCAGCATGATTACACCCACGAAAACCATTGGGTGATCAGCAACGCAAGCTGCACGACCAATTGCCTCGCACCGATCGCGAAGGTGCTGAACGAGCAATTCGGCATCATCAAGGGTGTGATGACTACTACCCATAGCTATACGGGCGATCAACGCCTGCTGGATGCTAGCCACCGTGATTTGCGTCGGGCAAGAGCGGCGGCCATGAACATTGTGCCGACCTCCACCGGAGCGGCCAAAGCGGTTGCAATGGTGCTGCCTGCGTTGGCTGGCAAGCTGAATGGGATTGCGTTACGTGTTCCCACCCCAAATGTGTCGATCGTCGATCTCGTGGTACAAGTCGAGAAAACAACGTTTGCCGAACAGGTAAACGAAGTACTGAAAGATGCCTCCGAAAACTCACTCAAAGGCATCTTGAAGTATTGCGATTTGCCCCTTGTTTCGAGCGATCACGCTGGTACAGATGAGTCTTCTATTATTGACGCGGCTCTGACGATGGTGATGGGCGGCGATTTGGTGAAAGTGGTCGCTTGGTACGACAACGAATGGGGCTACAGCCAGCGCGTTGTAGACCTCGCCGAGTTAGTGGCTGAGAAGTGGGTCGCTTAGATTCAAGCAGTACGTTCATTTCTGAGATCACTCCCTCGCTGTTCGTGATTGCACCTGATGTGGACATACGAGCATGCGGTTGCGTAGTCATAAGCAGGTTCACCGTTGATTTCACTCTGAACATTCAGGCTGAAGTCAGCGGTGAATCTGTTTGGGTGTTATTTTTGTCTTTGCCCCCTGCCTTTTGCCTTTCGACTTCTACCTTTACCTTCTAGTCTCTGCCTTTTACTTTTTAACTTTTGCCTTCTGCTATATGTCCACGTCAGGTACGACGATCGCCGCGATTGCAACCGCCATTGTGCCTGCTCAGGGCAGCGTTGGCATTGTGCGTCTATCGGGAACTGAGGCAGTCGCGATCGCCCGCGCACTCTTTCACGCGCCCGGTCAACAGGTGTGGGAAAGCCATCACATTCTGTATGGCTATGTACAGCATCCCAAGACGTATCGGGTCGTGGATGAAGTGCTTTTACTGCTCATGCTGGCTCCACGATCGTATACTTGCGAAGATGTGGTGGAGTTTCACTGCCACGGTGGCATGATGCCCGTGCAGCAAGTGTTACAGCTTTGTCTGGAGCAAGGGGCACGACTGGCAGAACCAGGCGAGTTCACGCTCAGAGCGTTTTTAAATGGGCGACTGGATCTCACACAGGTAGAAAGTATTAACGATCTGGTGGGTGCACGATCGCCCCAAGCGGCTCAGACGGCGTTGGCTGGACTCCAAGGCAAGCTGGCTCATCCGATCCGGCACCTTCGCGCTACCTGTCTGGATCTTCTGGCAGAGGTTGAGGCACGCATTGACTTTGAGGAAGATTTGCCACCACTGAATGAAGCGCACATCCAAACGCAACTGGAGCAACTTCTAGCAGACGTGACGCACATTTTGGCAACTGCTGATCGCGGAGCACTCCTGCGTACTGGGCTAAAGGTGGCGATCGTGGGTCGTCCCAATGTGGGCAAATCCAGCCTGCTCAATGCCTGGAGCCGTAGTGATCGCGCGATTGTGACCGAACTTCCCGGCACCACTCGTGACGTAGTGGAATCGCAGTTGGTGGTTGGTGGCATTCCCATTCAGGTGCTGGATACCGCAGGCATCCGTGATACCAACGATCGAGTAGAGAAAATTGGCGTAGAGCGATCGCGCCTTGCGGCCCAAAATGCCGATCTGGTGCTGCTGACGATCGATGCACAAGCAGGCTGGACAGAGGCCGATCAAGCTATCCACGAACAAGTACGCGATCGGCCCCTGATCCTGGTGATCAACAAAATCGATTTGGTTCAGCCTCCCTCCGCTTCCCCACTCCCCACTCCCCACTCCCCACTCCCCACCGTTCCCACTGCCGCCGCTCTCAATCAAGGCATTGATGCCCTAGAAACCGCGATTTTAGAAACGGTTCAACGGGGCACCCTTCGAGCCGCTAACCTTGATATCGCCATTAATCAACGGCAGGCGGCGGCTCTGACACGAGCGAAAGCAGCGCTAGAGCAGGTGCAGAGAACGATCGCCGATCGGCTCCCCCTCGACTTCTGGACAATCGATCTCCGCAGTGCCATTCAAGCACTCGGCGAATTGCTTGGCGAAGACGTGACCGAATCCGTTCTCGATCGCATCTTCAGCCGTTTTTGCATCGGCAAGTAACCATAATTGACCATTGCAAGTTAAGGTCAATGCATATTTTCCCTGAAGCCTCTCTTTGAGCCTCATTCTTTAACGGCCCAGTGTTTACTCGGACAGAGAATGTTGTTCTTGTTTGCTTCGGCAAGGCCGCGCTGCCCTGCTTGCAGTTTAGAGGAGTTGAGGCACGGTTGTGAATCGGCCATGACTCAATCAGCTCAGAGCGGTAACTCCTACTAATAGGAGGTGACTAATACTTCTGTAATTTTCCCGCGTTTTTCTGCATTAGAGTTTATTGCTCTAGAAGCCACGATCGTATAAATCGTAAAGTCTTGATACAGGTCACGCACGAACGGGCAGTCAGAGTTAGAGAGCATCACGTTTACACCACGCTCTGCTAGTTTGACAAATGTATCACGCAGCCGAATTTGATCAGCTTCGGTAAAGGCGTAGCGGTTGTAAGCGGTGAACTTACTGGTGGCGCTGATAGGATGATACGGTGGGTCAAGATAAACAAAATCCTGGCTGCTGTTGGCTTCTTGCAGTACTGCCTCAAAGGAATTTAGCTCAATGTACGTCGATCGCAGAGCGGCTGAAGTGGCATACAGTAACTCAACATCGCAAATCGTTGGATTTTTGTACCGACCAATGGGTACGTTGAATAACCCTTTAGAATTCTCACGGTAAAGCCCGTTAAAACAGGTTTTATTCAGGTAGATTAAGCGTGCTGCTCGTTCCACAGCAGACTCATGCATGCTAGCTCGAACCTGATAGTAATAGTCTGCACAATGGCGATCGCGATGGTCATTCAAGCAAGCAATTAATGACTCAACGTGATCTCTGACGCAACAATAAACATTCACCAACTCTGGATTAATATCCATGAGCCGCGATCGTGACGGCAAGAGGTGAAAAAAAACCGCACCCCCTCCTAAAAACGGCTCGTAGTACGTCGAAAACTGTTTAGGAAAGTGAGGAATGTATTGTTGAATCAGTTGACCTTTGCCGCCAGCCCACTTTAAAAACGGACGGGGATGCAGCCTTAGCGGAAGTCGAGTTTGCATGCACCTATCATAGAGGTGATTCTTCAAGTGGACGCAAGTTTCCGCCTGGTACACTGAATGCAATCGTTTGGCTTCTAAAGTAATACCGATTTGTTTTTCAAAAGCGATACGTGACACGTTTGAAAAGTCAGAAGTTAGAATACATATGCCTCCTGACTTCATCCCAAAGTCCTTGGTCGAAAGTCCAGTAACGTCGAAAGTCCAGTAAAATATAGGAGCAGCACGTTTACTGTGAATCCACGAACGGTATGCCGTTCTCCTTCAAGTCATGCAGAATTTTTGGAATACCGTTTCTAAGTATCCGATCTTCATCACAGGTGTGGTGTTGGGTGTTTTGCTGAATGCGCTCAAGCCGCTTGCCCCGCTGTTGAAGAACCCAGTTACGGCGATCGCGCTCATTAGTTTTTTCATTGCCAGCCTGGTTTTCATCGGCTTGACCTTACGTGCCATGTTGGGACTTGAGGTGGCTTGATTCGCGGTGTGACTGTGATCGACAGTCAGGCGATCACGCATTGCCATGCTCCACAAGTTCGTCAAGCCGCGTACATATTAGAAGGTAGGTTTGTTATGGCTACGAGTCGGCGAGTTGAACGCGTTGCTGAATTGATCAAACGCGAGGTCGGTCAGATGCTGCTTTCCGGCATTAAGGACGATCGAGTCGGCTCAGGCATGGTCAGCGTCACGGATGTGCAAGTGGCAGGCGATTTGCAGCATGCCAAGATTTTCGTCAGCATTTATGGATCGAGCGAAGCCAAAGCTGAAACGATGGCAGGGTTAAAGTCAGCAACGGGCTTTGTGCGTAGCGAACTTGGTCAACGGATTCGCCTGCGTCGTACCCCTGAAGTTGTTTTTCTAGAAGATAGTTCTCTAGAGCGTGGTGACAAAGTGCTTTCGCTACTTAATCGCCTCAGTCAAGAACGGGAGAAGACGGAACAGACAGGTGAGTTTGATGGAAACCAGGCAGAAGTGGAGTAGAGCCATTCGTCTGTAGGGACGTGACATGTCACGTCCCTACAAACGGTTAATTCGCCCCTTCATCCTTCACTGCGATTCCTATGAGATCTCTCTTACCTCACATCGAAGCACTGTCGCTGCAACAGCAAGTGGCGCAAATGGTTGTTGTGCGGGCTTCAGGCTATCTGTTTGACCATCAGATTCAATATCCTGTGTGGGAACCAACCGCTGCAAAACTTCAGCGCTGGATTCAAGATCTAGGTGTAGGCGGAGTGATCTTGCTGGGCGGCAGTGCGGGGGAATTGGCGCTTCGCACACACCAGCTACAGTCCTGGGCAAAAATCCCTTTGTTGATTGCAGCCGATGTAGAAGAAGGGGTTGGACAGCGCTTTGCAGGCGCAACCTGGTTTCCACCGCCGATGGCCCTGGCTGCCGTTGCACAAACCTCACCCGATCGCGCCGAACACTACGCTGAACAGTTGGGACGCACCACCGCACAGGAAGCCCGCGCGATCGGGCTAAATTGGGTGCTGGCCCCGATCGTGGATGTGAACAACAATCCTGACAATCCCGTCATCAATGTGCGGGCGTTTGGCGAAACGTCGGCACTGGCCAGCCAACTTATCACGGCCTTCTTGCATGGCGCACAGCAATATCCTGTACTGACGGCTGCTAAACACTTTCCGGGGCATGGCGACACCGCTGTTGATTCGCACTTGGAGTTGCCCGTCTTACCCCACTCGTTGGAACGGCTGGCTCAGGTCGAAATCCCTCCCTTCAAGGCGGCGATCGCGGCGGGTGTGGATGCAGTCATGAGTGCCCATCTGCAAATTCCAGCCCTTGATCCAACCGCTCCAGCAACGTTATCGTCTCGGATTTTAACGCAGGAGTTACGGCAGGGCTTAGACTTCGACGGTTTAATCGTCACAGATGCCCTAGTGATGGGAGCCATCGCCAACCGTTACGGGGCCAACGAAGCAGCGGTGTTAGCTGTCGAAGCAGGGGCAGACATTTTGCTGATGCCACTCGATCCAGAGGGTGCGATTCAAACCGTCTGTGAGGCAGTAGAATCGGGACGGCTTGCCGCCGATCGCATTCAGTCCTCAGTAGAACGCATTTGGCGGGCGAAATATAAAGTTTGTGCGGTTGTCGAGGATGGCAGCACCTCTCACGATTGGGAAACACGACCTGCGATCGGCGTTGAAGCTCCAACCCTAACGGCGCAGTTAGCGCAACCCCAGACGCACGTTCTTGTGGACAATCTGCTGCGCGATTCAATGCAGATCCACTGTCCTGAGAACTCACGGTTGACTCAAGCACGATGGTCACAGCAACGGCGCAATCTGGTGATTGTGGATGATGTGTTGGCGTGCGAAGGCTTAGGAAGGCAGTGTCCCGCGATCGCCCTGCCCCAAACCTTGGGCTATCAGGTGCAACTGGTTGATCGCCACACGCCCGCGATCGCGCTTGATCCGAACGCGCTAGAGTTTAATGGAAACTGGCAACCAACGCTATTACAACTGTTCATTCGTGGCAACCCCTTTCGCGGTAGTGCGGGATTGACCCAAACCGCGATTGACTGGTTTCACTACTTAGTCGAGACAGACCAACTACTGGCACTTGTCCTCTACGGTAGCCCTTACGTGCTGGATCAGTTTTTGCCAAAGCTACCAGCAGACGTGCCCTATATGTTTACCTACGGACAAATGCCGCAAGCGCAGGCGATCGCGCTAGAGTTCTTAAATCGATCGCCACACGACCCCAATCACTGACTTCTAACTCCTGAATCCTGACTCTCAGATAGCCACTGCAACCCAACCACTAATTACTCACAACCCTATGCCCTGCGAACACTTAAACACACTGACAACGGAAACGATCATCCCGAAAGCTAACTATCCCGTCTTTCGCTGCGAAGAGTGCGTTAAAACCAATAGTCGGTGGGTGCATCTGCGGATTTGTCAGGAATGCGGCAAAATGCTGTGCTGTGATTCTTCTCCCAATCAACACGCAAGCCATCATCATAAAGAAACAGGCCATCCTGTGATTAGTTCAGCCGAAATGGGCGAACAGTGGCTCTGGTGTTTCGTCGATCAAAAAGCCAAGAATTATTAATAGGCGGTTGATATGACAACGCTTGACTCTGCACTCGATACTGTTATGCAGCTTCCTGTAGAGCAGCAAGAGATGCTGGTAGAAATTGTGCGTAAGCGACATATTGAACGTCGCCGCGAAGCGATCGCAAAAGATGCACAGGAATCGATCGCCGCTTTCCATGCAGGTAAATTACAACCGCAACCTGTAGAAACGATTATAAAAGAATTACAGCAGTCGCTAGAAGACCCAGACGAGGAATGAGAGCGCTTGTCCTGACCCCAAAGTTTAAGCGGCCTTCCGCAAGTTTGTGAAACGAGATCAACAGCTCCAACAACGCATCGAAGGGACACTGTTGCAGATGCAGCAAGAAGTGTTTGCACCAAATTTAGGGACACATAAACTAGAAGGTCAATTACAAGGGTTACTTGCTTGCTCCTGTGGCTATGACTGTAGAGTCGTGTTTTTAATTGAGAAAGATAAAGAGACTGGGAGTGAAGCCATTATTCTGCTTGATATCGGAACACACGATGAGATTTATTGAGCTTTCGGTGTTTCCGTCAAATTGGTAGATAGTGAGAATCTAGCGTTGCTGAAATGGAGTAAAGGCACGATCGCGGGAAGGTTTCGGCAGGGAGATCGGTTTCGGCGATCGCTCGTTCAACTGCATTGATGTAACACTCAGCAAAAATCTGCTCTAGATACGGTTTTAAGCTGGGAGAATCTTTCAGTTCATTCTGAATGCGCTGGCGGTGCTCAACGATACTGCCTTTCCAGCTACCGATCCGGCGTTCTGGTTGATACTGCCATTTGAGCAAATGCAGAAGTACAACGACCAAATTACTCGTTAGACTTCTACGTTCACTGCGTCCCATCGCTTCAATTTCATCAATCAGATTTTCCCAATCAACATTGGTGTAGTCCTGCGTTTTCAACTGTTCGGCTGTCGTTTCAATCCACTTTACGAAATCTGTTTCATAAAGATTCTTGCGGCGCTCTTCTAGTTCTGTTGTCATAGCGGTTTCCTCTCAATGTTCCAGTTCAGCGAATGGAAAACTGCTTGTTTCGATCTTAAAACTCCACATCCAGCGGAGCGCGGGGAAAGGGAATCACGTCGCGGATGTTGCCCATGCCCGTGAGGAACTGCACGAGACGCTCGAAGCCCAAACCAAAGCCTGCGTGAGGTACGGTGCCGTAGCGACGGAGATCCAGATACCACCAGTACTCTGCGAGATCCAATCCCTGCTCTTGAATGCGGCGTTCCAGTACGTCTAACCGCTCTTCCCGTTGAGAACCGCCGATGATTTCGCCGATTTTAGGCGCAAGGATGTCCATTGCGCGCACGGTGTTTTCGTCGTCGTTTAGCCGCATGTAGAAGGCTTTGATTTTGGCGGGATAGTCGGTGACGATCGTCGGCTTCTTAAAATGCTCCTCAGCTAGATAGCGTTCGTGTTCCGATTGGAGATCCAAACCCCATTCGACCGGGTATTCAAAGGTCTTGCTGGCTTTTTCGAGAAGCGCGATCGCCTCGGTATAGGTCACGCGGGCAAACTCGTTGTTGATGATGTTATCGGCAGTTGCCAGCACGGAGTTGTCGATCCGCTGGTTGAAGAACTCCATATCTTCGGGGCAGGTTTCCAGCACGTATTGAAAGATGTGCTTGAGGAAGGCTTCTGCCAGATCCATGTCTCCGTCTAAATCGCAAAACGCTATCTCTGGCTCGACCATCCAGAACTCTGCCAGGTGACGAGAGGTGTTGGAGTTTTCGGCGCGAAACGTCGGCCCAAACGTGTAGACGTTGCTGAACGCCATCGCCATGATTTCGGCTTCGAGCTGTCCGCTCACAGTCAGGTAGGCATGTTTACCAAAAAAGTCCTGGCTGAAGTCAACGGCTTTTTTGTCGTCCGTCAGGGGCACTTGCTTCAGGTCAAAGCCTGTCACGGTGAACATTTCGCCTGCCCCTTCGCAGTCGCTAGCACTAATAATGGGGGTATGTACCCACAGAAAGCCTCTTTCCTGAAAGAATTGGTGAATTGCAGTTGAAGCGGCGTTACGGACGCGAAATACGGCGCTGAGGGTGTTGGTACGCGATCGCAAATGCCCAATATCGCGCAAAAATTCAAATGAATGCCGTTTCTTTTGTAAGGGATAGGTTTCTGGATCGGCTTCTCCGTAAACTGCGATCGAGTCCGCTTTGAGTTCTACGCGCTGTCCCTTAGCGGGTGACTCTACTAACACACCCGCAATTTCTACCGATGCACCCGTGCTAAGCCGCTTCATCGTTTCTACGTACCCTGGCGTGTCCTGATTGACAACGACCTGAAGCCCCGCTAAGGAGGAACCATCATTGACTTCAACAAAGCTGAATTCTTTTTGCTCTCGCTTGGTACGCACCCAGCCTTTGATAGTCACAGCTTCGTTGCGCTGTCCGTGGCGGAGGAGATCTACAATGCGTCGAGTCGTAGGCATAAAAGAGAGGGAGTAGGGAGTGGGGTTTAGAGCGCTGAACTTGAGTGTAGCAAAGTGCTTCACCAAGGTTGGATGATCTTAAAGGCTAGGGCGATCGCGGCTTGAGCCAACCGATGTTCAGGCAAATTGCAACAATGGGTTGAACCATGTCTACACTGATTCATCGTCGCGTTGAGGCGGCACGCGCAGGCACTAATCCAACGGTGATTGGTCGTGTGCCGTCGGGTTGGCTGGTTTTAGGGGATGTGCAGTTTTTGCGCGGTTACTCGCTGCTGCTGCCAGATCCGGTGATGCCAGATTTGAATGCGCTGGATGAGCCGGGGCGATCGCAGTTTTTGCACGATATGACCGTCTTAGGCGATGCACTGCTGAAGGTTACAGACGCCTACCGCATCAACTACCAAATTTTGGGCAATCTGGAACCAGCCCTCCACGCCCATGTATTTCCTCGATATTTGACGGAGCCTGAGCCGTACCGCAGCTCGTTGCCACAACTATATGAGCCAGCGTATCGACAGTCCGTTCGGTTTGATGAGGCGCGCGATCGTCCGTTGATGGAGGCGATTAGCAAAGCCGTGCAGCGACGTTTGTGATGTCAGTGGTAGCGGACTAGTAAGATAGCTGAAACGACACAGAGCTTCCAGGTGAGGCACCGGACAATACAGTGTTGCCATGAGCGGGGTGGCGCGATCTCTGACAGCAGCATGCAAGAGTTAGAAGTGAAAAGAAGTGAAGGCTTCAAGACCTCCGTGTGTACTTCATCTAGCTGTAAACCACTTACGTTCTAGCGGTAATCCAGTTCTGTTTGGGTCTTTTCAAAGTTAGAAGGGTCGTAGAGAAATCGGACAATTTCTTCTTCAAGGCGATGAATTAGATACGGCTCAAGCGTGTTGGAGTGTCTAAGGGCCGCCAGGTAGCCATCCACATAGAGGCGCAGGTCGTCAAAACGATAGCCTCGATTCCAGAGTTCAACAACCGCGTCGGTGAGCTTCTGGTAGTAGCGGATAGTGAGAGTGTCCTGCAACATAGGTGGCGTTCGTGTGATGAAGTTAACAGTTAAGACTAGAAGCGGGAAGACTACTTGAGGGTGCTGCAACAGAGGGCAACAATGAGCCCGACCGTTTCAACACCCGTGCTAAACGAAACTGCTATCTGTTTCTTATTTTAACTTTAATGGCTAAAGTTCTTGCTCTTTCTCAGGCTGTAATGCGTAAAAATGCGCAAAACATTTCTGCTGAACTGCAATCGGTTTGCAACACCGCTTGAGGTTGAGGGCAATGTGATCGCCATTTTGAGACGCATCTAGCCTGTCCAAAACTCGCGTTTCTAAAGCGTGAGCGTACAAGCGGCATGATGTTCAATTGCGCAGGGCGTTAAAAAGAGGGTTCCTCGAAAGGCTGAATTGGTAGGGGTAGCACCGATTACAAACCCAGTTCAAAGGCTCTGATAGGTTTATAATCACAATCTTTGAGGAATGCAGCCTCCGTGGGAGCTTTTTGTATTCAAATTGTCGAAGCAAATCCGCATCTGCGATCGCTCCTGGGATGGCATTTGCAGCAGGCAGGGTATTGGGTACACCAAACGGCTGACCTGCATCAAGCGAGGGATGTGTTTCAGCATCGTCAGCCGACGCTAGTCATTCTGGACTCAGAGCTTCCCGATGGCAATGGCATTGAATTTTGCCGTTGGCTGCAACAACAGCAGCAGTCACTCATCTTGATGCTGTCTGCTCGCAGCTCTGAAACAGACATTGTGGAAGGCTTACGGGCAGGAGCCGACGATTACCTCACGAAGCCCTTTGGGATGCAGGAATTTCTCGCCCGCGTAGAAGCGTTGACCCGACGCAGTAAATCGCCTGCGCCACCTGCATCGCTGGATTATGGCGACCTCAAGATTGATCTCGTTCATCGTCGAGTGCGCTTTAAGGGCGATCTGGTTGATTTGACGCCCCAGGAGTTTAGCTTGCTCTACGTCTTAGCTCAGGCGGGGGGCATGCCTTTGAGCCGCCTAGAATTATTACGACGAGCGTGGCCCGATGCGATCGACAATCCTCGCACTGTGGATACTCACGTTTTATCCCTTCGTAAAAAAATTGAAACCGATCCTCGGCAACCCAGCTTAATTCAAACCGTTCGCAACGTGGGCTATCGGTTTAACTTGGAGTTTCTTACATCTGTAGCGGCACAGCCCACCGATTACCCACAGCATCGCAAATCGCTGGCGCGACCGTCGGCAAGGATGATGGTAGGAGAGAGAGGGAGGAGTTAGAGAGGGATTAAGGATGACGAATGAAGGCTAAAGGATGAGGGGTGAGGGCTAAAAGATGAAAGATTAACCCCCCGTGCTTCCCCTGCACCCCTTGCTCCTTCTGCCCTCTGCCTTCTATCCACTCAGCACTAAATTATCTCGATGCACTACGGTTTCTGCACCGGGGTAGCCTAGAATAGCGGCGATCGCGTCCGATTGATGCCCTTTGATCTGCTGGAGTTCGCTACTACGATAGTTGACGATGCCTCTGGCAACTTCTTTACCATCGCGATCGCACAGCAGTACGGCTTCCTGGCTTTGAAATTCACCCTCTACCTGAATAATGCCAGCCGCGAGGAGCGATCGTCCAGCTTTCAGAATTGCTTTGACGGCACCGCCATCTAAATAGAGTTTGCCAGAGGGGACTAAGCCATGCGCAATCCAGCGTTTGCGGGCATTTGCAGGTCGTGGCTGTGGTTCAAACTGAGTGCCGATCGCGTCACCTTGCAGAATCTTTTCCAAATTTTTGGGGAATCGCCCTTCCGTAATCACCGTTCGTACACCCGCACCTGTCGCGATTTGGGCAGCGGCGATTTTTGTCACCATGCCGCCTGTACCCCAACGAGACCCGCGATGCTCCAGGTTAATTTGCAGTTCCTTAAGCTGATCCATGCGGCTAATGTGTGTGATCGGTTCTGCCTTGGGATCGCGGCGTGGATCGGTGGAATAGAGGCGATCAACATCGGTGAGTAGGAAGAGCCAGTCAGCACGCACCAGATTGGCAACGAGTGCCGATAAGGTGTCGTTGTCACCAAACTTGAGTTCGTCTACGGCTACGGTGTCATTTTCGTTGACGATGGGGACAACTCCAAGTTGGAGCAATTGCTGAAAGGTGCGTTCGACGTTGAGGTAGCTGTTGCGCTGCACCAAATCGCTGCGAGTCAGCAAGACTTGGGCGATCGGCTGCTGCAATGAGGTAAAAAAGTCATCGTAGGTGCGAATTAAACGCCCCTGTCCCACAGCCGCTACAGCTTGCTTAAGAGCAATGTCGCGGGGACGCTCCGTCAGCCCAAGGCGAGCACAACCAACCCCGACCGCACCGGAAGAAACCAGAACGACCCGATGCCCTTGCCGTCTCAAGCTGCTTAACACTTCTACCAGGCTGGCGATCGTCGCTAGGGCCAAAAGTCCTGTCTCAGGCTGCGTCAAGCTAGACGTGCCGATTTTGACTACCAGTGTTTGGGGCATTCGTGATCACCTTTTGTGAGCAAGTGATGCCGATTTGCTTTGTCAATGCGATACATAAGATTTCCCTACCTCCAGCATCCCCTTTCATAAGGGGAACTGAAGGGGATCGATTCAGGGCAAAGATCTATCACTATGATTGTTTCAATTGGTATAACGTGTGGACTTGTGAAGGGGGATGGGAAATGGCATCCTTCACCCGTGATTGCTATCAGAATCAGGCAGTTTACAGGCAGCATAACCGCGATCGCTTTAAAATGGCGAAGCGCCAAAACCTTTATTAGCAAGGCTTGGCGCTTCACACATGTATTCACTGGCATTCATCGTTAGAGTCTTTATGTAAGCTGACTCCAGTACTATAATCATCAATTTAGCGCCTGTTTTCGTTGATCCCTGACTGGCTTAAACTTTTCTTAAGATTCTTCTATGCGGTAGATGTTTGATGGGAGCAAGGCATGCTTCCGCTTGGGGATCACTTATCAGGAATAAGGGATGCTCCCAGAGCTTGGGAGAGCCAGACCTCAAACGAATGTATGGGAGACCGCTTGACGGCCTCGTCGGGATTCACCATTGCCTCAACCAGAATGGTAAACATACCTAGACGATTTCCAGCCAACACATCTGTGAACAGACGATCGCCCACCATTGCTACCTGCTCTACAGGTAACGCCATCGCATCAACGGCACGTCTTAGCTTACGGCGAGACGGCTTGCCAGCCCCCGCAATGTAAGGGAGGTCTAACGTCTTAGCAATCCGCTGAATACGCCCTTCGCTGATGTTGTTGCTGACGAGCCACAGTGTTGCGACTTGGCGAATTTCGTTCACCCAAGGCAACAGTTCTGCCGATACTTCAGACATGCGAATTGGCACGAGTGTTTCATCAACATCCAGCACTAGCCCCTTAAGCTGATGCTGTTGCAGCACTTCGGGAGTTAGCTTCAAGATGGGCCCACGCAGGATAAGGTCAGGTTGGAGAAGTTCGCTCCAAGACATAAGCAGTCGGAATAAAGATCATAAGGAGGTAGAAGCAGTGAGGAGTCTGCTTGCTACCAGCAGAAATGGATGGTCAAATCAGCACCCGCTTTCAATCAATGCACGATCCTATTTGGTTAGATTACCCTGCATCGGTTCATTCAATTGGTTTTTCGTTAAGTTTTGCTGGGCTTGGTAGCTTTGCGCTTATCCTGAATTTCTACTTGTGCCGCCTGGTGTTCTGCCAGAGTGCGGCTGAAGACATGAGTACCATCGTACCGCGCAACGAAGTAGAGAAACGCAGTGGTTTCTGGGTTAAGCGCTGCTTTGAAGCTGGCTAAACCAGGGCTGGCGATCGGGGTGGGCGGTAAACCCGTGTTGAGATAGGTATTGTAGGCAGAAGGCGTTCGGACTTGAGCGAGAGTCAGTGGTTGATCGGGTGTTTGCTGAATGCCCAACCCATATTCCACGGTTGGGTCTGCGCCAAGAGGAATTTTTTTGCGGAGTCGATTGAGAAAGACTCCTGCAATGCGAGGGCGTTCGCTGGCGATCACGGCTTCTTTCTCGACGATGCTGGCGAGTGTAACCCATTGGGCAAAGGTCAGGGCGGTTTGTCCTCGTTCCTTTTGATAAAGTGGGAGTGCTACTTGCTCAAAGCGATCGAGCATTTGCTTGAGCACGACTTCAGGCTGTACAGGTGCCCCCGACACGTCGTAAGTATCAGGATAAAGATAGCCTTCTAAAGACCGCTCTCCGGGTGAAGCATGGGTGGGCAGCCAGGCATATTGAGTTGTAGGAAAGGTTTTCGCGGCTGCCAGGAAATCTTGCGCTGAGAAAAAACCCTGTTCCTCAAAATAAGCTGCCATTTGCCGTAGCGACCACCCCTCTGGAATGGTATAGCTCAAACGAACGACATCTCCTGACCAGATTTTGGCGGCAACGGTTGTGAGTGGTTCTGTCTGGGACAGTTGGTACACACCCGCTTTGAAACCACCCTGCGGTTCGTGCAGCATCAACCAGCGTGCCCAGAAATCCCATGCGGTGGCTGAACGAATGACACCCAGAGCCTGCAAATCTCTGCCAATCTCCTGGGCAGACGTGCCCTGTGGTACTCGTAGTTTGACTTTTTTGGTGGGGTTGCCTGCGGCGATCGGTGCGGCATTCGCGGCTGTCCACCAGGCCCAACTACGCCAACCAGCAGCACCGATCGCTGCCAGTAGCAGCAGAACGATGGCACCCCTTACTATGCTGTGTTTTGCTTTCATGCTCTATTGCAGGCTGAATCCGATCGAACGGTCAAAAAAAGCAGTTGTTAGCTGTTGCTGTCGGCTTTTAGCAGCATGACATTTTAACAACTAACAACCAAGCTCTAACAGCAGCTTTACCCGCGTGTTCTTACTCAAACTGGTCAAGCAACTGGTCTTCAATCATGGGCAGCAGCGGCTCAATTTTTTCCAACTCTTCGGGCGAGAGTAGCTGCGGTTGGTTGTCTGCATCAACCCGCGCCAGAATGAAAAATGGGTCAAGTGGCGCGTAAATGCCAAACTCCTGCTCTTCGTAGTAGAAACTTGCTAAGAATTGCAGTTCCTCTTCTTCGCCCTCTGTGTCAGATTCCAGACCAGCCAGGTCGTCTTCCTCGGTGAGATCGGGGAGTTCGCCTTCAACTGTCAGGGTTACAGCCGTGCGCTTCAGCACCAGGTTTTGCTCTTCTAGAACCACTTTGGCGACGGGAAAGAGGACATCAATGTCTTCATCGTCTTCGACTGGGACCGCTTCTTCCTCATCACCATCTTCCTGCCAGGCAATGATTTCGACAGGCGAGTTCACTGGCAGCAACAGCACATACTCTTGCCCTTCTACTTCTAGAGCATGCTCAATGGTGCAGTTAATCGTCCGTCCGGCAGTGTCCGTCAGGGTGACGGTTTCTACATCCATCTCAAGATCCTCTTCATCCATTCCGGACTCTCCACTAAAATCGATCATTTTGCAGGCAATCTACCCACCTCTGCCCGTGACTCAGAAGACGGTAGAATCCAGGGCTTCGGAATCAGCCGCGTCGGGCGTGAGAGATGGTTGAGTGTAAGGTGCCTTGAGGCGGCGCTCATCCAACCATTGTTGCAGAATGAGTGACGCAGCTTTGCGATCGATAAGTCCTTTATGGCGAGAAGGCGAAATCTTTTGTGCGTGAAGCAACTGTTCTGCTTGAAAAGAGGTAAGGCGTTCGTCAACGTATTCCAGTGGTAAATGAAGTGCGGTTGACATGGCCTGAGCAAATTTCTGCACGTGTCGCGCTTGGGTGCCGATCGTGCCGCTCATGGTATACGGCAAACCTACCACCAAAATGGTGACATCGCGCTCAGCGACTAATGCCTGGAGCTGGCTCACCACATGATGAAAGGACAGGCGCTCGATCGTCGTTAAGCCAGTCGCAATCAGCCCTGTTCGATCGCACCCTGCCACTCCAATCCGTTTTTTGCCAACGTCTAAGCCCAACGCAGAGATTTGCATCCTCTGTGCCTCCTCTGGCACCTAACAGCAAGGCCCTTCCTGAGGTGGGTCAGAAAATTCGGCTGGTGTGGGCAAATTTAGTAATGGATTGTTGCTCCGTACCGAGTCATCTGTGTTGCTGGCCTGATGAGGGGGCATACTCACATCTGCCTTTGGATCGGTGGTGGATTGATTCCAGGTACGTAGGAGCGAAATGCGCCCCGGCACAGGCTTACGGGCCGGTTTAAACCCTTGCAGCACTTCAGAAAGCTGGAGCGAGTCAAGCGCCATTGGCAGTTTCGATTCTCGCAGCTTGTGCCACACCGATCGCGACATCATCAGTGTATGAGCGACTCGACTTGCTCCAACCCGCTCCAGATATTCTTCGCGCTCTGGTTGGTAGTCAGAGGAAGCCAGCTCTACGCTTTGGGGTGGCACTTCTTGGGTGATACGCGCCATTTGAGACATCAGTTCAGGGTAGAGCCAGGTGTAGGCAGGGTGAACCGTAAGCTGTGCCTGGTGTGGCTGTGAGCCGTCGCGACAAAGGCGAATTTGAAAGTAGCCGATCGCGGCTTTCCGCTGAGGCTCAAAGACGTATCCACTGACGGCTTCCGCATGGCTAAACCAATTTTTGACTCCACCCATCAGTGAGCTAAACAGGCTCGTTTTGAAATCTAAAACGTGACGATCGAAGACTTGCCGTACCAGGGGAGGCATAGCGGCTGTATCTAGCTGATACAGCAATTGGGCATCCGCATTACTGATAGGTAGAAGGTTGGGCAGGTCGGGTTCGCGCTCAGCAATATCTTGCAGTTGCTCTGGCGCAAGCACCCAGTAGGTCATTTGCGCCAGCGGCTGAAAACCATTCTGCCGATACAGCGCCAGCAGAGCCGTGTCATTAACATCGACTTCCAACAGCCAGGTACGTGCTTCCCAAATCTTTTCAAAGCAGTGTCTTAGAAGCTGGGAACCAACGGTGGCAAGGCTCAGCTTTGGTGGTGCTTTCGATGGTTCGGGGGTTTCTTCTGTAAGCGATTCAATGGTCGGTTCAGCGCTCGGCACGACAGCAACGCGATCGACGCGCCACGTACTGCGAGTGCGGTTGAAGGGCGCAATCCGAATCATGCCGCGCAGTTGGTTGTCCTGGTCTGCCAAGTACGCACCGAAGGTCTGCTGTGATGGTGCCCAAACCAGGCTCAACGCTTTTTTCAACCCATGCAAGGGTTTAAACAATAATGCTTTGGCTGGTTTTTCGACGTTGGTGGTGCCGTGCTCACGATCGCGATCGACATCTGCCTCACAAAGACGTTCGACCGTTTCCAGATCACGATACTGGATCGATCGAATCACAATTGGAGTCGTCTGAGGTAGAACTTGGGTCATCGTGGGTATGGCTGCAACCAGCCGCGCGCAACGTCGAGAACCGGAAGGCTCAATTTACATTCTGGCTCACTTCATATTCTAAAGGGTTTATACACTAAACCGGGTTTTCTAACGTACACAGGCTGAAATTGCAGACAACGCTACAGGCCAGCTATCAGCGGTCAGCGGAGAAGTTTTGAGTTGAACAGCTACCAACCCTCAGCGGGTTTCTAAAAACCAACAACTAATCACTAATAACTTCTCTAGCCTTTTACCTCCTGCCTTGAACCGTTGCTGTCGCTGGCGTTTCTGAGGTTTTGACAGGGCGAATCAACACGACAGGGGTTTGTTCGCTGGCGTTTCCGGCTGGGTTTTTGATCAGGGCTTGCTTGAGAAACGATGTGGTTACGTCTGGAGAAGCCGCCAATATTTTCACGGCTCTCAGGTCGTTGACATCGACGATCGCAGCCGAAAGGCCCGTTTCACGCTTGATTTGATCCACCACTTGCTGCGGGTCTGCTGGCCCCAGGACAATGAACTGGTCATAGGGCGGGATAGTGCCTGTTACATCGTCAATGAGGCGCGCCTGTTCTCCGGCTAGCTGGTAAAAGACACCCGGTTTGCCCAGTACTTTGGCGATCGCGCCGACCGCAAAGGCAACCAGCACGCGCACAGGGCCGACTAAATCAACCAGGGTTTGCAAGCCACAAGCGGTTGCCAAACTGGAGGTGGGTAAAAAGAGGTAGCACAACCGCCGTGCCACCCATCCTGGCTTGATCTCACTGGGATGGCGGAAACGGCCCTGCATCACGGCTAGCGGCGTCTCCCCGATCGTCACAACATCGCCAGGTTGGGCATTTGGCACCACGTAACGCTGCACGACTGCCAATGGGTTATCGAGATGCGTTAGCAGGTGAGTGCGAATGGGCAGCACATCCGCATTGGTCGCGGGTCGCCAGTTTTTAGAATCTTCGGGGCTGGGAAAGGTTAATGGCACAATGACATGACGCACCCTGGGTAGCCGTCCCTGTGGCCCGTAGCTAAAAAAATGGATGCGAATCCAGGCGACTCTCAAAGCGCTCAGGTCTTGCCCTTGAATTTCGACCTGAATTTCGATCGGAGAGGGGTCACGCTTGACGATGTGGCCTTCCCAGTAGCCGTCAGCCCTTGGCTCTGCATCCTTGTAGCGAGGAATAACCTGTGTGCTGGTTGTCATGCCATTGAGGCCAGCGATCGACAGCAGCTTTACGTCTACCCAAATTTCCGGCACCATGACTTCTAGCCGCTGAGTCAGGTTACGAAACTCCAGTTCGCCTACTAGTAAATAGCGCTGCGGTTCGTAGACCTCTAGCTGCCAGTGCCCAGCCGTTAGCTCCAGCTTATTGCCCGGTCGGCGGCGATATTGCACTTCCAGCGCTAGCAGCAACAGAAGTACGATACCAATGACCGCGATCGCAATGCTCCCAAGAATCCCCACAAACGTTTTTTCGCCTAATCACTCTGTTAAAAAGTCTAGTAGGAGTTGGAAGTTTTGCAGCAAGAAGAAGGCAGAAGAAAGGAGGCAGGGGGCAAAAGACAGAAGAAAGGAGTCGGGAGTCGGGAGTCGGCTGATGGCTAACCACTGACCGCTAATTGCTCTTTAACTCAAAACTCAAAACTCAAAACTCTCCCCCTCCTGCTCCCCTTGCCGCCAAAATTTCTTCATCTACTGAAAAATCGATCCCCGCTTTATCTCGTCCAGAGGCGAGATAGTCGGTTTGGTACGAGTCTTTAAGACCTGAGATAAGGTCGTACTGAGGCTGCCAGTGGAGGTCGGTTTGGACTTTTTGAATGGAAGTAAAGAAGTGTTGAGTGCGGAGAGGAAAGGCTTTGCGCTTGCCAAAGTCAAATTGCTTGGGGTCGTAATGAACGATTTTGAGGTCATCGGGCGCTTTGTCAACAGCAATGGCGCAGGCACGGGCCAAACCATCGAAGGTGACGGCACGATCGCCCGATACGTTGTAAACTTGCCCGATCGCGTGAGCCTTACCAAGCACTTGCGTCATGGCTTGCGCTAAATCCTGCACATGTCCAAACTGGGTCAGGTGTTGACCGTGACCTGGAATGGGAATGGGACGATCGCGCACGATGCGATCGAAAAACCAGGCTTCCAGATCGTTGTAGTTTTGAGGCCCGTAGATATAAGTGGGACGAATCGAGGTGAAGGGAACGTCATGCGTGACTAAATACGCTTCTGTCTCATGTTTGCCTTTATGCCGACTTTTGGGATCGATTGGATCGCCTTCAACATGGGGCAATTGATCCGCTTTGAGATACACGCCAGCGGAACTCATGTAGATAACGTGTTCGATTTTGCCTTGGAACAGTTCTATCAGTGGTTGGGTATCACTGAGTTCGCGTCCGTTGTTGTCAAAAATAGCATCAAAAGTTTCACCAGAAAGCGCTGCTTTCAGGTCTTCGGGATGGGTGCGATCGCCATGAAGCTGCTGAATCCCATTTACAGGCGCAGGGTTTTGACCGCGATTAAACAGCACTACCTCGTGGCCCTGTTTCACCAAAAGGCGCGTCAGATACACGCCGATAAACCGGGTGCCGCCCATCATTAAGATTCGCATGTTCTTTACGTCCCGACGGCAACAACACTCCATTCTAAGCGTTCGGCTAAGATACGCACGTCGTCTCCTGTCATGATCGGGCCTGGACGCTCGACCGAACACACAATGCCCCGTCGTTTTTTGGCGACGGACACAAACCGCTGACTCAAGCGAGGCAGATCAGGATACAGCGTTTGGATCACGTCTCCAGGATGACGACAGGGGGCATTTTCGCCTTCACACACTAAGCCGGTGCCGTCTGGTAACAAGAGCCGGGAGCCAGCGGGTAGCTGCGTCAGATGAGGCAACCCGCTGACGAGAAGATTGGCTCCCAACCATTCTGGCAGTAACATGTCCAGCCCTAGCAGTTGAGCGATCTGGTCGCATTCCTCAACGGACACAATGCTGATTTGCCGCCGATTCCGAATTTCGGTGCCGCGTGGATACATGGGTTCTCGTCCCCCTGCTCGACGGGTCAGCCCATAATGGCAATCGCCAGGAATGCCTGCCATGTCTAAATGGACGCGATCAACTCGGCGTGTGACAAACGTTCCTGGTATGTCGGCAAGTAGAACCGATTCAACTGTTGCTGAGACTTTCATGGTGTCTTAATAGGGTAGGCATTGTATTGCTAGCGGCATCGATCGAGCCATTCATTCTCTCTCCAGATGCGGCCGCAAACGGTTAAATCTACTACTCAAGTGGATGTAGTCTGTCAGCATCACCGTCAGACTAGAAGGAGATTTAAGAACATGAGTACTTATGCAACGAAATTTAGCTGCGTCGGCTACGCCAAGTTTATCCCTGTCAGCCTTGATGGAAAGAGAGGTGGTAGAGCCGCGCGATCTGATAGAGCGGGGCGATCGTGCACAAAAGCAAGATCAGTTTGCCCTTTTTACCCTTCCTAACTACGCCGAAGCAGAACAAGCCTTTGTCAAACTGCTTGAGGTAAACAACCTGGATGAGAACCTGGATCAGCATACCCGGTTGCAGACCGTTTTTGAGAGTACAGTGGCAGCAGCCCTGGCAGTTGCTTATAGCGATGAGTATCAATCCGATGCTGCCCATTTGTTTTTGCACCGTATTCTGTATCGCATCAATCGCTTGAAGTTTTTCTGGTATGACGACTTAAACCGCTATACCAACGAGCGATCGCTCTACTTACAGACCATCCGCAATCAGATTGAAGCTGCGTGGCAAGCCTGGGAACTGTCACAGCTAGATGCGGCAAGCCTGAAGCGCCTAAATGTCGTAGAAATATTGCGTGACTGGTCTGCGGCTGACCTAGATCCCGAACTTTCTGATACAGGACGCTATTTTCAGGACGAGATGACTCTGGCAGGTTATCGCAAGATGCTGGAGATTGCGTCGCTGGATGGCTTAGTCGAAGCGAGTCAGCTTTCGCGCACTTTGGGTGGTGTCGCCAACGAAATTCAAAGCGTGATGACGCGCCTGTTAGTAGAAGAATATGGGGTTGGTAAACTAGCACGCAAACACTCGACCCATTTCGCTACCATGTTGTCTGAGTTAGGCATGAGCACCGAGCCAGAAGCCTATTTTGACGCAGTGCCGTGGGAAGTTTTAGCCACTATTAACCACAGCTTTCTCCTGTCTGAGCGCAAGCGTGACTATTTGCGTTACGTCGGCGGGCTACTCCATACGGAAATTTCGGTTCCTGCTGCCTTTAGCCCTTACAGCGCGGCGGCAGAACGACTTGGCCTATCAGCAGAGGCGATGAGCTACTGGACGCTGCATATCAAGGTAGATAAGTTGCATGGCCGCTGGATGCTGGATGAAGTTGCACTGCCTCTGGTTGAGCGCTATCCACACGACGCATGGGAGTTACTACTGGGGTATAAGCAACAGCGGTTTATGGGCGATCGTGCTGGAGAAGCCGTAGCCCGCGCAGCAAAAGTGGCCGATCGAGAAGAATAAAGCGAGAAGAGGGCACAGAGGACGGTGGAGGGGGTGGGGAGTAGGGGAGAGTTTTGAGTAGCGCTTTGCGCCGACAAGCTAGAGAGTTGTGAGTTGCGAATTGTTCCCCTGCTTCTTCTGCTTCTTCTGCCTTCTCCCAATCGCCCCCAACCTTAAACAGCCCTGATAGGATGAAGAGAGATGCACAAACTTAACAAAGCGGCTCATGTCTTCTCTTGGAAATTTGCGTGATCTCTACCAGCAAGTCATTCTAGAACGTTACAAAAAGCCTCGCCATCGTGGCAAGACTGATCCAGTTGATCGCCAACAGCGGGGACACAACCCTTCTTGTGGAGACACGATCGAGTTAACCGTGCAACTTAATGCCACCCACGATCGCATTGAGGATGTCAAATTTGAAGGTGAAGGCTGCGCGATCGCGATGGCATCCGCTGACTTGATGGCAGAAGCTATGCGAGGCCGCACGGTAGCGGAAGCGCTTCAGATGGTGCAGCGTTTTCAAACCATGATGCAAGGTAAAGATGAGTTCCCGTCGGAACTGCGTAAATTGAATGTGATGCAAGGCGTGTCGCAGTTTCCTGTACGAATTAAGTGCGCCACATTAACCTGGCATACTCTCAAGGCCGCATTGGAGACTGCTAACGAAGGCAAGCCGGAGAGCTTTGTGAGCAATGAGAATGAAGACGTTGCCTAGACAGCATCAGGAATGAATTTAAGTGTAGTGACACAAAAGCGCAGAGACCTAAATCTCTGCGCTTTTGCTATGCAAATTGATCAACGGATTAAACCTGTGAGCATGCTAGTACCAGCAAGTGACTCACTAACAGTAGCCTACGAGATTTCAGCCTTTTAGTTCAAATCGAGATCGCACGGTGGGATCACATGCTTTTATTAGCTTGGTCTGGCTAGTTCGGTCTACAGCATAGCGATCGACATCCACAAAGCGTAGCGATCGTCACCAATCACCTCAACATTAAATTAGAGATATTATTGCGAAATGTAAATGTCTGGAAGGCGAGAATCAGCACAGCTAGGATTGTTACGGTTTTTTGCAAACCTGATCGGTGAAAAAGACGTCTTTCAAGCGTAAACCCTGCTTTTGATTTACACATTTTTATAAATACGTACATAACGTAACGAGTGATTTAAGAATGCAGTGATACTATTTAAGTAATTGGATAAGGGGGCATTGGCTCTTCATAAAATGTGTTCTTTGAAGCCAAATTCTAAGGGCTAAGGAGTTGAGACTTATGATTTTTGATGACCTTGATAACATAGAAGTTAAGCCAGAAACTCGTAATCACAGAGGTAGTTTCGTTCAAGAAACATCCTACAAATTGGTCAGTATTGATCGCGCAGGCTGGGCGTTTATTTGCATGAATGATGCCGTCTGCCATTATGTTGATCCTGATAATCTGAAACGTGCAGCAGCGATCGAGTCAGAGAAGGATCTTCTGCAAGCTTAATGCGAGGGCTGACCGTGAATAGGCGTGTCAGATGACTGGTTTTAAACCTAAACCAGTCATCTTTTTTTGCGATTTTTACTAATAGTATTCCTAACCGCACCAGTCCAGAGATGCGGTTCAATGTCGCCGTATGGTTATGTGTTAGCCACTCATGTTTATAATTAATCTGCTAACCAGCCAAGCTTTGCATCTAGCAACCCTGCTCTACAGCCGCCCTAAATCATTCACGAAAAGCTATGGGCGAAAAGTATGGGGTAGTATAAGCATCCAGCGGTCAGCCTGGACTGAAAAGCTGAAAGCTGAAAGCTAATCTAGAGTGACTTTCCCAAACCAAACGGATCGCTATATGAGAGATCGATTGCTTCAGTGGCTGAATGTAGCCTTAATGGTAGATTTATTTCTGGTTCTGTTTAGCTTTCTCTGGCTGGCGGCTGCGGTTGCTGGTCGAGCCGCTAACGTGCCGTTGGGCTTAGATCTCTGGTATAAGCTTTGGGAGCCTGTGTTTACACCCGCGTTGGGTATTTTGATGGCAGGTGCGTTGCTGAGCGGTGTGATTAGCTGGGTGAATAAGCAGTGGCGCGATCGCTCGGCAGACAATCTTTGAGTCGCTTACTACAAAATGTTTGCGATCGCCTGTGATAACGCTGGATATTGATATTGAAAGCCGATCGCCTGAGTCCGTTTTGGCATGACCTGCTGCCCTTCTAGCACCACCTTTGCGCCATCCCCCAACAGCGCTTCCAGGGCAAAGCTTGGGACGGGTAGCCAGGAGGGGCGCTTTAGTACGTCACCTAGCGTCTGGGCCAGTTCAGTCATGCGGACTGGATTGGGAGCGGTTGCATTGTAAACGCCTTCAAACGACCTGTTTGTCAAGGCTTGTAAAATAAGGTTCACCAGATCTTCACGGTGAATCCAGGAAAACCACTGCTTGCCTGTACCAATGGGGCCACCCGCAAACAGCTTGAAGGGGGGAAGCATCTTGGCAAGCGCTCCACCATCCCCTAACACAATGCCGATGCGAACAATCACCAATCGGACTCCCACTTGTGTAACGTTCTGCGCTTCGGCTTCCCATGCCTGACAAACCTGCGCCAAAAAATCATCACCGGGGGCGCTAGTCTCATCAAAGGTTGCGGTTTCACTGGTGCCGTAATAGCCGATCGCAGACGCATTAACTAAAACAGAGGGTTTAGGTGTCGCTTGGACGATCGCCTCAACGAGTTTTTGCGTCCCCACTTTGCGGCTGTCGAGAATGGTCTGCTTGCGTTCGGGTGTCCAACGACTTTCCGCGATCGGCTCTCCCGCTAAGTTCACCACCCCATCACAGCCTGAAAGGGATTGCTGCCAATCTCCAGAAACTTTGGGCGTGTAGCCAACCACTTCAACTGCCGGAAACGCCGTGGCAGGAAACCGTCGCAACGCCTGCTCTGGATTGCGGGTCAGCGCTATGACCTGATGCCCCTCTGCCTGCAAACGCTCGACCAAGCGACCGCCGACAAAGCCAGTTGCACCCGTAATCGCGACTTTCATGCAAAACCTCTCGATGCGATCGTCCGTCAGAGTAAAAGCCAGAAAAGGCTAAAAATGCCACAGTCACCATGTGCCAACGGTAAGCCAGTCAAATCAACAAGCCAGCACCGAAAAGACACAACTTTGAGTATATCGAAGTTCCTGAACCCTTACAGGTCTCTACGGTGAAGCAGAATTGTGTCCTACTCGCGATCGCTCCTCAATTTCCACTACAGTGACATGTAGACCCATTCACGCAATTGACTGCTGCGATGACTGCGCCGCTCTGGTTTTCTACTGTGCCACCGCTCTGGTTGCAAATTGCGATCACTGGAGCCTGGATTGGCTTGCTGGGCTTTTTAGCCGAATGGCTGCATCGCTATACCTCGGTAGAGCCGGAAGTGGTACGTAAGGTGGTACACATTGGTGCAGGGAATGTCATTTTGCTGGCCTGGTGGTTGCAGGTACCTGCCTGGTTGGGCATCAGTGCGTCCATTGTCTTTAGCGCGATCGCCTTTCTCTCCTACCGCTTGCCCATTCTGCCGAGTATCAATGGTATTGGGCGCAAAAGCTTAGGAACTTTTTTCTACGCGGTGAGTATTGGCGTTTTGGTGGCCTGGTTTTGGTCGCAGCAACCGCAGTATGCAGCTTTGGGTGTACTGGTGATGACGTGGGGTGATGGCTTGGCAGCGCTGATTGGGCAACGCTTTGGCAAGCATCCTTATAAACTGTGGGATATGCAAAAAAGCTGGGAAGGGTCACTCACAATGGCGATCGTCAGCGGTCTTGTGAGTCTTCTCATTCTCTTAGCCGTAGAAGGAAACTTCTGGCAGATCTGGAGCATTTCGCTGCTTGTGGCGATCGTTGCCACTGGGTTAGAAGCCTTTTCAAAGTTTGGCGTTGACAATCTCACGGTGCCGCTAGGGAGTGCTATCGTCTGCTTTTTCCTCTGCCAACTGTTGCTGCCAGGGTGACGGATGCCTTCAAGAGAGACTTACGGCCCTCTGCTGCGTACTTCTCAACGATCGTCAGCCTTCTTCTACCTCCTGCCTTCTACCTTCTTTTGCCGTCTGCCCCCCTGAATCAAGGCAAACCTTCGCGCTCCCCATCCTCTGACAAACGTTTATCCTGTTGGGTGAGGTCAGGCTGTGAACGAACATGTCACGATCGGGTGGGTTTGAGTAGCCGGAAACATCCTTATTCAATCTGAAGTCCTGTAGTGTTGGAGTCTTATGATTTTGAAGTCTGGCTGCAAGATTTAAGACCTGTTTCAAGACCTGTAACCACTACACCGATCCTGGTTGTGTTTTCTATCGTAAAGCTATGGCTTCCCCAGTCAAACTGCCCACCCCGACCGCTGTCGAAACGCTGCCTCTCATCTCTCATCCTGATCCGTCGCAGTTGGACAACATCAAGGCTCAATTGGATTTGGTTTTGCTGGCATTAGAGGCTCTGGCTGGCATTGGTTCCGAAGCAATCCTTCAGGCGGCGATCAATCTAAATCTAGAAGCTTTGGTGGCCGATCGAGTGGCTCTGTGGCGGTTGCGCCAGTCCAGCCCGTTACGCAAGGGGCAAGGTGGGCGAAAGAAGCTGGACGTAGAAGAGGCACGCGCTCTAGTGCTGATTAGTTGCCATCTAGCAAAGCAGCAGGCTGAAAAAATCCGTCGTGCAGTGGCTTTGTTAGAGCAAATGGCAGAGCAACAGCGTGAACCCCACCAAACGGCGCTGTTGGGCGATTACCTCGATCGGTTTAACAATATGTATCAGGAGCGTATGGATGAGGGAGAAACTGTGTCGCCTGCGGTGCTGTCAAACCTTGCTCTCAAGCTGTTGATTGATTTGTTGTTCTATAGCGCCACTCACGGCTCTCGGCGACTCTGGCTTGCCCTTATGGATCGATCGAAAGATGGAAGCCATGCATCGATGGCAACGGTTAATCCTTTAAAGGGAGATGGTAAGCGGCAAAAAATCTAGACTGGCACTAGCGGTTACGCCGCGATCGCTCCCGTACAGTCTCTCACGCCATCTTGATGTTCCTCTAGGTTTTCACTCCTTGCATCGTCCCTTCCCCCACTCGCTTGTTCATCTACACGTTGTGTTCATTGCATGTCCCAATCTATCCTGCGACGATACACGCCTCCCACTTGCACGCTAGAGATCATGGCGAAAAACTCGCCGTTGGCTCGCTGGGCAGGGCAGCCTGTGGTAAAGCAACTCCGGTTTCAATTGACGTTGGATGATCCAACCCGACCGCAGGAGCAGTGGATTACGCTGCGTGGCGATCATGGGCAGCTTGAAGCGCTGCATGAAATCGTTTCAACCTACGTGCAGACGTTTTTGGAGCAATCGCACGGTCAGCTTAAGGCTTCTGGGATGCCCTTGTCTGATGCGGCGATCGCAACCCAATCTATGGCAAGGATGGATACCGCCCTTGCAGCCGTTTCATCAGCTTCTCCAGGGCTTTCCTTACGCCCCAAAGGATTCCTGAAGCACGAACTGGCGTTGGGAACGTTGGCAACACCCGAAACGCCCAACATTATTTCCTTAAACGCCCTACAGCTATTTGACCTCGCTAATGCGCTAGATGATTACGCTGCCGATCTGCTGGTATTACCAGAGGGGTTGCAATCACGGCAAGCAGCACCTGCTTTTCTGCGTTGGGGACAGCTAGCGGCGACTGGTCTTATTGTTATTGGGTTATCCGCTTCTGTTGCCAAGCTTATTGATCACAATAAATTAGCCGCCCCTACCGCAAACCAGACGAACGGTGATCAACCAGTAGCGCTTCAGCCTCCAGCGATGCAAAGCCCTCTCCCGTCGATCGCGTCCAATCAAAAATTACCACCCCCCCCACCGCTTGGTTCTACACTTCCTGGCAGTCCAGGGTCACCAGCATTTCCATCTCCGTCTCCTGTAACACCGCTTCCTAAGATTGCTAGCACTAAGACGGGCGGCGCACAGTCCAGTCAGCCTACTCTGACCCTTCCGAATCCATCGCGGACACAGACTGGTAACCAGATTGCGATGGCCCCTCAAAAGAGTAGTCCTTCAACGACAGCGCGATCGGCTCCACCGATGCCAGCGCCACTTGCGATGAAACGAGAGCTTGCCACTGCACCCTCCAGCCAGTCTGCAAGTTTGGAGGGACGAGCCGCCGCAGCCGATCGCGGCCGTCAATCTGAATCGACTACCACAGCCTTTGACACTATTCCACAAATAGCTGAGGCAAGAGAATACCTGCAACAGCGCTGGAGTCCACCTCAGGATTTAACGCAAACTCTAGAATACACGCTCTTTGTCAGCGCAAATGGCACCATTCAACGCACAATGCCTTTGGGACAAGCCGCAGGCGATTACGCCAGTCGCGTCGGCATCCCGTCGGTTGGAGCACCCTTCGTGTCACCTCTCAGCAATGGACGGAACGCCAAAATCCGAGTGGTGCTCAGCCCTGATGGCACGGTAAAAACGTTTTTGGAAGGATACTACTAGTGAAGCTGCTTCAGCAGTTAGCTTTCAGCCGTCAGCCGTCAGTCCATCTAACCTGTGCAATTTTGTTGCATTTGGTGGCTTAGCAAAAAGGCCACAAACAAAAGCAGGATGATGGTTAAACATCCTGCTTACAAAGTCCTTCTAGTACTCGTATGACCTTAAGATGTGGATTTACGTGATTTGAGCTTTTGACGACGGCGATTGCTTGCTACGACAGCCGTATCAACTGGAAAACCCACTAACGGAATGACTTGATACGTGCGCTCTTCCTCTAACCGCTTTAGCTCGGTGTAGTCAACCCAGTGAATACAGTCAACCGGGCACGTGTCGATCGCCTCCTGAAGCAACTCTTCAGAATCACCGTCTTGCCGCACTACGCGCGATCGCCCGTAATCAGGCTCGATGTAAAAGGTGTTACGAGCTACATGAGCGCAGTGCTTGCAGCCAATGCAGGTAATTTCGTCTACGTAAACGCCCTTTTGCCGTAGTGCTCCACCCAGCTCAGGCTCTAGCCCCGATCGCTCTGGTTCATCCCGTAAAAAGCCACCCAATTCAGGCTCCAGGCCTGTGCGAGACGGATCTTGCATCAAACCAGAGTCCAATGGAGCTATTGGATTGGTTGAGTTGGGTGAAGCCGCATCAGTCATTACGCACTCCAGCGCTGCAAGACAAGGCGAATCGAGCCATCTTGTTGCTGCTTCTGCTCAGTGACCTGAAACCCTTTCTGCGCCGTCTCGCTCAACACGGTGTGGTAAGCATAACGCTGGGTCACGCGGCTGAGGAACCGATCAACCGTTAGCTCCTGCCGCCAGTATTGCAAATCAGCCACTAACTCATAGGCGCTGCCGTTCCATCGAAAGCCAATGTCATACCCGTTGTCTTGCTCGATCGCAATCTCGGCTGTTTCAGTGGCCCCACGGTAACCACGGATTGGCTCAGAGCCTGGTTTCCAGGTGATACCTAAGTCGGTCAACGCGGCTTTTAACGACGAAAGGTTGCGAATCTGAGTTTTAATCTGGCTGAAATGTGACATGGTGATTTTAAGGGGATTAAAGACTAGACAGGGAAAAGCTACCACTCGCTAAAGGTGGCTTGATTTTTTGCAAACAACGACTGACCATCTACTTGAGCAAAATATTCAGAGGTTGGCTCTTGGCTGACAACCTGACCTAATTGAGCTTCGATCGCGGCCGTTACTTCAGCACAGGAAGCACCGACAATACCAGTGACAGTTTCCTGCACTCGACCATCGGGGTAAATAATAAATTCGAGCGTTTCCATAGATTTGGTGAGAAGTGAGCGAACGTTTCGATCCTTGAAGCTCAACCGCAGTCAAGACTGAAGCAGATAAACCTCTAACGCCTCATTTAATGGGCTGACTTAAAAGAAAGCTTAAATCATTACAGAGACACAAGTTCTTAAAAGTATGCAGCGCGTTACAGAAGTTAAAATCTGTCTGAAGCAGTGACTCAGATATTTGACAGTTTCGCTTAACTTCCTGTTGCAGTCAAGCTGAAAACGGCAAAGAAATTTGTTTAAAAAAGTTCACAAAAAGCCTGCCAAGCGGTCATTTTGCTGCTTCACCCATGCACGGGTAATCGTCTTGACGCAGAGTAGGCTCAACCGGGAACGATTGAACGGATGAGTGGCAAGACCTTAAATAGTTGGCCTTTAGTTGATTCTGTCTGAGGGGTGAGGCACCGCAGGATCTTTCAGATAGAACAGGTCAGAATGAGGACGATAGGAGACTTGTCCCTATTGTGGTTTAGCTCTCAACGCAACAAAACATGGTGCCCCCTCTTCCCTCAGGAACGGTGCTGCGCCAGCGGTACCTTATTCAGCAGGTTCTCGGTCAGGGCGGGTTTGGTCGCACGTATCTAGCGCTTGATCAGGAACGCTTCAACGAACCCTGTGTCCTTAAAGAATTTATTGTTCCGTATCACGATGGGACGCTGATTGAAAAGTCAAAAATTCTGTTTCACCGCGAAGCCAGCACGCTCTACCAGATTCAGCATCCTCAGATTCCGCGTTTTTGGGCCGCCTTTGAAGATGAGCAGCGCTTCTTCTTAGTGCAAGATTTTGTGGATGGGCAAACCTATCGTCAGCTATTAAGCGATCGTAAGCAAAAGGGGCAGACCTTTTCGGAAACCGAAGCCCTGCATTTTCTCAATCATCTGCTGCCTGTCCTTGCTTCTATTCATAGCCAGGGCATTATTCACCGTGATATTTCGCCCGAAAACGTCATTCTGCAAACGCAGCCAGCCACAACGCTGGAACCCACACAGCCCGCTTCTGAAAGTGGTCTGCCCGTTTTAATTGATTTTGGAGCCGTAAAAGAGGCTACGAGTCACTGGCCCCTGATCTCAACGCCGACGCGGGTGGGGAAGGTGGGCTATGCTCCGCCTGAGCAACTGCAAACCGGGAAGGTGTATCCCAATAGCGACCTGTATGCGCTGGCGGCTACAGCGTTGGTGCTGCTGACGGGACGAGAGCCACAAACGCTTTTAGACAGCCGTACCCTCACCTGGAATTGGGAGCCTTATGCACGGGTGGGTGATGAACTGTCGATGGTACTCCGGCGGCTGTTGGCGGTGTATCCCGGCGATCGCTATCAGTCCGCAGACGAAGTGTTACAAGATCTACAGTCCTTTGGTGCTGCGCCGTTAGAAAGTACGCTGTTGCGATCGCCCTCTCCCCATGCAGCCGAAGCGGATCGTCAGCCAGCCATTGTAAACTTTCTACAGCCCCAGCCCGATCGCGCGGTTCAACCCGTTGAAACGGCTCGCTCTGTCACCTATACATCGCCACCTTCTGACCACCCACGAGAGCCTCGCCAGACGATCGTTACTCACGACGCTATGTTTCCCTGGAAATGGCAGCGCATCGGTGGGCGAGTACGAGCTGGCATTGCGGCCACAGCGCTGGCGGGGCTAGGAGTCGCGTTGCCGATCGTGTGGCAGGTGTGGATGAAAGCGCCCGACAGCACCGGAGATGTTTGGGTTTCTGGTGCCAAACTGCCGCAGTCAGAAGCTTCGCGCATTATTGATTCTCCCGTGACGAACGGCTCGAATTTGGCGATTAAGTCGCCCCCTGACGCTACGGGCACAGAATCCCCTCCAGCTAAAACGAGCCGACCACCGCAACGAATTCAGTTTGCTCGCGGCAAAAGCACCACGGTACTTCAGGGAAGCCTACAGCCATCTGAGGTACAACCCTATGTCCTGCAAGCCTCGCAAGGGCAGATTATGACCGTCACCCTTGAAGGGGCTGAGGCCGTGATGAATGTGCTGCGATCGAACCAGGAAGCGATCGATGCGGCATCTTACCAGACGCGCAGCTGGACGGGACAACTGCCTGCGGACGATCGCTACACCATCCAGGTTTCTGGTACAGGTGCTTACACGTTAGAAATAGCCATTACGCCATTGGTTCGCTCTGCACAGGCAGCGATTCAGCGAGTGACGTTTGCACCTGGCAAAACGGGGACTACAGTCACCGGACAACTGGCACCAAACAAAGTGCAGCGCTATTTGCTTCAAGCCAAACGCGGACAAACGCTAGATGTGAAAGTGCTACAGGGCAATGCTGGTATTAGCGCGATCGCACCCAATGGGCAAAGACTGAGCGGCAGTGCAATCGGCACGAAAAGCTGGCAGGGACGTTTACCTCAAGAAGGTGACTATACCCTTGAAGTTACAGGCAATGCCGCAGGGAGTTACGCGATCGCGCTTGAAGTGCTTTAAATAGGACTTACGCAAACCTCGGAGGGCTTCACCCAGCATCAGGCGTTGTCACCCAATGTCGTCGCTTAAACCTCCGAGGTTTTGGTAAAATGCGGAAGTCCTGTTTATATCAGCTTCTTGCGAACTGCTACTCTTGCCCTCTGCCCCCTCACCCAGTATTCTGCAAAACTTCATTCATTAGTTGCGCCAGTTTGGTAGCTGCTCCTGCTTGTCCTCGTACCTGCCGAAGTTGAGTTTGTATCTGGTTCAGCTTTTCTGGATGGTTGAGCCAGTCTAGAACGATCGCTGTTATGTCTTCGGGTTGCAGGTTGCCAGCCAGTTCAGGCACAATCTCCTTCTTTGCCCACATGTTGGGCCATGCTAACTGCCCCAGCCGTTTTAACGCGAGACGAGTCATGAGGGTTGCAACGCGTCCTCCTACAAGCGGCAGGTTTGCCAGTAGCCCTGGTATGCCATCCCATGTACGAATCTGGTCAATTTGCTGGAGCGGGATCAGCACAAGCATGGGTACCGCCAGTGCGCCTAATTCTGCCGTGTTTGCGCCCACGGTTGTCAGGCAAAGACTGCATTGCGTCAAAATCTCGTAAGCGGGAAATGCTGTCCAGAGTTCGACCTGAAGCCCAGAGCGTGTTTTGAGAAACGGTCGCTCGTTGGGTGCATCTGGCACCGCGAGAGTAGCACCAGACCAACCAAGCTGCTCGATCGCAGGATTCTGCGTAGAGTCAGCAAATGTCGCAAGTGTAGCTAACTCTAGACTAGGTGCGACAGGGATGACAAACCGTGTGGATGGGTTGGCTGCGTAGACCTGTTCTGCGATCGCAAGGCACAGGGGAACACCGAGAGAAAGTTTTGTCGGCTTGGAACCGGGGAGGAGTCCGATGAGGTGATGGGGAGTAGGGCGTGGGGAGTAGGGCGTGGGGAGTGGGGTATAAAGTGTTGAGTGTTGAGTGTTGAGTGTTGAGTGTTGAGTTTCAACGGTCGAATCAAGCTTTTCCCGTTCCCCTGCTTCCTCTGCTTCCCCTTGCGTCTCTGCTTTCCCTGCCTCCCCTGCTTTCCAACGCCCCGCTTCTGCCATTAAATCACCCACAACGGTAAATTTGTGACGGTACTTTGGGGGCACACGGGTCAGAATGCTGTCGCTCATGACTCCAAAGCGATCGATCCAGCGGTGCCAGCGAGCTTCCCATTCGGCATAGATGACGGTGCGGTAACCTAGCCGTTTGCCAATCACGACTGGAAAAAACTGGTCGCCGCCGAGAAAGAGTACTACACCCTGCGATCGCCAATCCCACTTGTCTGCTGTTTGACCCCACAAGAGGAAGGGAAAGAAATGTTCGGCACTCTGGACGCGATCGACTTCTGGGTAACGATGGGCGATCGCGGCTTCCTGCCCACTGGCATTGACACAAGGTGATAGCACCACCGAGATTCTCACTTGCGTGCGATCGTTGCCGCACTGCTGCCGTAACGCTTGTACAACAGGCTTGACCCAGGTTGCTAGTTCTCCAGGGCCGTTGGATAAAATCACAATGTCAACCGCTTGACGCACTCGCTTGTCCTCTCTTAGCCGTTGCTACTCTGGCCGTTACTTCTCTAGCCATTGACTCGATGCTTCTCATTCATGTTGCCTCAGTTCGCATAGCCGCTCTGAATCATGGATGAAACTGTGCGTTGCTGTAAGCGGTCAGTCGTCAGTCTCATTGAAGGTGAAAGCTGACCCTGACCGCTAAAAGCTGATTTATTAAAAGCTAACTCAATAAAAATTGCGCGATCGCTGCTTTGCTAAAGCTGAGGCGATATAGTGAGTTTAATCCCCATATGATGGGAATGCATGCTGTTTAAACTGGGTCAGAGGCACGTTAAAGCGCCCTGATGACGATGAAGCGATGCACCATCTGCCACCAAGACCTTTAGTTGTTGAGGTCTGCCCCCGCATCAACGAGTAGAGCCAACCTCGATGAGCAATTCTACTTCCATCCTGGAAGACCTGCTGCAAACCCTGCCTGAACTCAGAACCCAGCTTTACTTCAAGTCATCCTTGACTGCTCTCTCGCATGCGATGGAAGATCAGGTGCTTGCCGGAGTCGGTAGCTCGTTGGTGATTGCCAGCTTTCAGCGCGAACGGTTTTACCGACAGGAAGCCCATCGCTATTTACGCATTTCTGAACGCGCTGACCAGGTGTATGTTCTAGCCGCACCAGAAACAGATTTTGCGAATCGGTCTGGTCAGTACGAAACGATCGCCTTTGCACCAACGGATGCGCTGGCTCATGAATGGCATCTCGTGGTCATCGGTGCCCGCTATGCCGCCTGTCTAATTTGCCGCGAGAAACAGGTGCCGATCGCCGAAGCAGATTCGACGCAGCTTGCTACCGATCAGGCGCGACGGTTTGAAGGGATCTGGACGTTCGATCGTAAAACGGTTTGTGTGGTCGCAGAACTGCTGCTCGATCGGATTTTAGCGTACCGCCCAGAGTTAGCGACCAAGATTTCTCAGGCGAAAGCGCAGCTTCAGGTGGCACGACGCATCAGTGCCAATAATGCGGATCCCGAACCATTTGCTGAACGGTTAGTTACCTATCTGCAAGCAGGACAGTACAAACTGCTCAAAGCCTATCGCTCGATCGCTGCAAAAGAGCAGAAAGAACGCCTGGTTAATTCCATCACGGCTGCCATTCGGCGATCGTTTGATCCTGAAGAAATTTTTGCGGTAGCTGTGCGAGAACTCGGACAGGCATTGAGGGGTTGCCGTTGTCTAATTTATCGCTGTAAAGAAACCGACCTATCCGTGACCATTCAGCATGAATACCTGGGTGCTGCGGTTGATTCTCTTGTGGGGCAAGCGTGGGTACTGCGTGACAATCCCCTCTTCCAGGCTGTAGTAGAACACCAGGAGCGAGTTTACCTCAACGATGCCCAGGCCGATCCGTGGGTTCTGGAAGACGGACGAACCGTCCTGCCGCCCGGATCGTCGATCGCCCAACCGTCTGCAAGAGAAGCTCAACCCGAATCTCTGGCGCAGCGCTGGACGATCGCCACCTGGCTGATGGTACCCGTCATGCATCAAAACCGTCTTCTGGGCATGGTAGAGCTACATACCTGTGGTGGCACCCTGCATGAATGGACAGAGGCTGAGCTTGGGCTAATTGATGCGATCGCCACTCAAATTGGGGTTGCCCTCATTCAAGCAGAAGCCTATGCCCACCTGGAAGACTTGAACCAACAGCTTGCCGCATTGGATGTCACCCGCAGCAATCTCATCGCTATCACTGGGCACGAACTCCGCACGCCCCTATCAACCATTCAAGTTTGTTTAGAAAGCCTTTCTACCGAACCTGACATGCCTCCAGAACTGCGTCAGATCATGCTCCAATCGGCTCTCTCCGACACTGAACGGATGCGAAAGCTGGTGCAGGACTTTCTTACGCTGTCGCAACTTGAAAGCGGACGGGTACAGTGGCACCTGGAACCGCTGCCGCTGCAAGAATGCGTGGATCTGGCCCTCAGTAGCCTTCGCACCCGCCAGCAGCAAGGGGATCTGCCCGAAATTACGGCTCAAGTGCCAGTAGATCTGCCTCTGGTGCAAACCGATGGTGAATGGCTGGTCGAAGTGCTTTCAAAATTGCTGGACAACGCCTGCAAGTTCACAGACCCCCAAGGACGTGTGGTGGTACAGGCAAATCAAAACGGTGGACAGATGCTCGAAGTGACGGTGGCCGACACGGGGCGCGGCATTGAACCCAATCGTTTGGAAACGGTATTCGATCGCTTCTATCAAGAAGAAGGAGCCTTACGCCGTACCACGGGAGGGACAGGACTGGGACTTGCCATCTGTCGCCAAATTGTCACTGGGTTGGGTGGGCGCATCTGGGCAGAATCTTCTGGTAAAGACCAGGGCAGCCAATTTCACTTCACGGTGCCGATCGTCTGCTCTAAACCAGAGGAAGCATCTCCAAAAAACAGGACAGAGCGAGGTAAAATTCCCCGTGCGCGCAGTCGATGAGAGGCCAAGGCTGAAAGGGATACGATCGTCCCCTGTGGTCTCCTTTGCTTGCACAACACGTCGATTGCTAACAACTGTTACAGATCGTATGAGAGTTTATCGATGGTGACAGACTCAGTGATAGGATTTGCTCAAATATCGAGAGAGAAATCCAATGGCAGAAACTCTTTCTGGACAAGCACCTTTATTCGGCGGTAGTACGGGCGGACTGCTGACCAAAGCTCTTGTTGAAGAAAAATATGCAATCACGTGGACAAGCCCTAAAGAGCAAGTCTTTGAACTGCCCACTGGCGGTGCAGCTGTGATGCGCCAGGGTGAAAACCTGCTGTATCTAGCTCGCAAAGAGCAATGCATTGCGCTGGGTGGTCAGCAACTGCGCGCAAAATTCAAAATCAACGACTATAAAATCTACCGTGTGTATCCTAGCGGAGACATTGAGTACCTCCATCCTAAAGATGGTGTTTTTCCAGAAAAGGTGAATCCTGGCCGTCCTCAAGTGAACAGCGTTGCTCGCAACATCGGCAGCAACCCTGAGCCTGCTAAGTTGAAATTTAGCGGCACTCCAACCTACGAAGCTTAGTTCGCTCTCTTTAGTCATCAAAACAACAACTTAGCGATCGCCTCAGAAATTTAGCTCTGGGGCGATTTTTATTGTTCAGGATTGCAAATTAACTAAGTTGTATAGCATTTATACCAATTTGAATTAAAAATGCGACACATCCTGTAGGGGCAAGGCATTGCCTTGCCCCTACCCACCGATTGATCTGTAGCCGTCATTCTTTAAATCGGTATTACTCGATCGCAAACCGATAGAGGCAATAGAGACAACCCTCAGCGTTCTCTGCGCCTCGGCAGTATTCGACATAATGAATTTTTATTTCTGAGTTGCTACTGTCACCTCCTCCTCAGCGCTTGGGCATAACTAAAAGGTATGACTCAACAAATTTTTGGTGCATGACCTACTGCCTTAAAGTCGCTGATATGCCTGCAACTGAACGTCCACGGGAACGCTTGATTGCACACGGGCCAAAACATCTGGCAACGGCTGAACTACTCGCCATTCTTTTAGCGACAGGACAAGGGCCGGGAAAGCTCTCTGCTGTGGGCCTCGGTCAATACATTCTGCAACACGTTGGACAGCATCAACATGACCCGCTTTCTGCCTTGCGAGAAGTCAGCATTCCAGAGTTAACCGCCATTTCTGGAGTAGGTGAAGCCAAAGCCGCGACGATTCTGGCCGCGATCGAACTTGGTAAACGTGTGTTTCAATCGCGTCCACCCGAACATACGATCGTGGATGACCCCTCCATTGCCGCCGCCGCCCTCAGCCAGGATCTCATGTGGCAACCGCAAGAGCGCTTTGCCATTCTGATGCTAGATGTCAAGCATCGCTTACTGGGAACTCAGGTAATTACGATCGGTACCGCCACCGAGACCCTGGCTCATCCTCGTGATATCTTTCGTGCAGTGCTTAAACAGGGTGCAACGCGCGCGATCGTGGCGCATAATCACCCCTCTGGCAGTGTAGAACCCAGTAACGAAGACATCACGCTGACCCGTCAACTTCTTGCAGGCGCAGAGTTTTTGGGTATCCCCTTACTCGACCATCTCATTTTGGGTAATGGTGATTTTCTCAGCCTACGTCAAACCACCAGCCTGTGGAGTGAGTGCCCTCAAGAGGACTAGAGCGCTTTTAGCTATAACTGGACACAGAATTCTTTACGTGAGAAAATTAAGCGGTTTAGCTAGGTCAAACTTCTTGAATCAGTAATGTTGGTAGATATTCAAAAGCTCAACCTTGGTTCAGATTCCGCAGAACGAGACATTACAGTCGGCTTGTCGGAATATTTCTATCAGAATTCAGCATATCAGAAATTTCTGAACAGCAAAAAGACGATTCTGGTGGGCAATCGAGGCGCTGGTAAAAGTGCAATTTTTAAGTATATTGCATCAACTGAAGCCAAGAAGGGCAATTTAGTTTTAGAACTGTCCCCAGAAGAATACTCTTACGATTTACTTTCAGATTACTTAAAACGTGAAAATGAAGGCTCCTGGGGTAAACAAAGTTCCTATTCTGTTGCGTGGCAGTATCTTTTATATAACTTAATCTTTAATAAGATCGTTGAAAACAAGCGCGGCTTGCTATTGGGGCCTCAACGAGATATTTATAATTATGTCAACGCAAACTCCAGCATGAAAGGGTTGAGCCCGATCGGCGTTTTGGTTAGCTACTTAAAGCAGCTAGAAACGGTCAAGTTCGATGCGCACGAAAGTGTGGTTAAGTCAAAAAATCTGCAAGCGCTTTACAGCTTAGAAGAAATTAAAAATCTGATTCCCAGCCTCAAAAAAGTGTTAGAAAAATCAAGAATGAAGGTCTTGATTGATGAACTTGATAAAGGTTGGGATGATTCTGAAGACGCTAAATACTTTATTGCTGGTTTGTTTCAAGCCACTCAAAAAATTAACCTGATCAGCCCTGACCTGCGCGTGTACGTGTCTATCCGCCAAGAGCTGTTTGATAACATTCCCCAAATTTACGATGATGCCCAAAAGATTAGAGAGGATGTTGAGGTCATCCGTTGGGGTAAAAACGAGTTGCTGGAACTCATTGGGTTAAGAATTGCTCATTCGTTTCCCGAAACGGCCAGATTGGATACTGCAAACCGCTGGAAAACAGTTTTTGCAGCGAAATTAGACTCTAAATTTGAAGATTCAGCAGATTATATTATCGGCAGAACTCAGCTACGCCCTAGAGAACTGCTTCAGTTCTGCAAGCTGTGTGGAGAATACTATGCGGGCAGTAAGAAAATTGATGAATCGGCCATCATGGCAGCCGAAGAAATTTATTCTGAACAAAAGACCAAAGATTTGGCCTCTGAATATCGCTTTCAATATCCTCATCTCTTAGATGTTTTTGAGGTCTTTAGAGGTCGAAACTGCTGCTTTGCAAAAGACGATTTAGATTATTTATTGCTCTCTATGGTCTGTGGTGAAGTGCATGTCGATCGTGCAACCGAATGGGTTTCTGAGATGGACTACCTGGAGCTGAAGAGCCTGCTCTGGCAAATTGGCTTTTTGAAGGCGTGGATACCAAAAGCCACAGGGGATGCAACCAATAAGGGAAGTTATTTAGGACACTATGAGTTACCTACTGTTAATCTAGAGAACATTGAAAAGTTTCGAGTGCATCCTGCGTTTGCCACATTCTTAAGCTTAAAAGGTTAAATGATCAGCTTGTAGTCCGTCGATTGCGTCTAGTGGTCAGCCAAGAGTGATTTGTGGGTTAAAAACGAACAAATATAGGACTTACGCAAAAGCGGCCATCTTTCGCCCCCTAGTCCCCAATTCTGGGGGAATCGAGCCAATTAAACCCCCAATTCTGGGGCTTTATGGGCAAATGCGTAAGTCCTAAAATAATAAGCTTTACTCTATCCCAAGCTCATAAATTGAATGGACTACTAAGGTAAGGATGCGTGAACGCAACGGACGGATGAAACGGAAGTCATCGCAGTTAATACGCCAACTGGAACAAACCGTTCAGTCTATTCCAACCTGGCTGGCGATCGCAGTGACGGTTATTTTCCTGGTGGTGTTAGCGTTGTGGGCTGAGGATGATATACAGCTCCGCTCATGGCAAGACTTGACTTCGCGCGAAACGATCAAAACGGTCTTTGCCCAATCTCAGTCGATCGCCGTTGTCGTCGCGATTATTCTCTATCTCAAAGAAGCGCCCGATCGACGCTCTCAAAAGCATTACGAAGCGTGGCGCGTCATCGACAATGCAGCAGCGGCTAATGTCTCCACCAGTTACGCTCGCCGGATCGCCCTTCAAGATCTCCACAAAGACAGCGTTTCGTTACGAGGCCTGGACGCGGCGGGCGCAAATTTAGCCAGAATTAGGTTACCCAAGGCTGATTTGCAAGAAGCGAATCTCGAAATGGCTAATCTGCAAGAGTCCGATTTACAAGAAGCTGATCTGTCAGCGGCAAACCTATGTGGAGCGAATCTTCAAAAGGCAAACCTGCGCGGAGCCAATCTTCAGGCTGCAAATTTACAAGAAGCGAATCTGCGTGATGCCGATTTGTCTGGGGCCAATTTGCGAGAGACTCATTTACAGAAAGCCAATCTGCGAGGAGCCGAATTATGGCGAGCCGAACTGTGGAACGCTGATTTGGAAGATGCCGACCTTCGCTGGGCCGAGTTTCAGGGGGTTGAACTAAACGGTGCAAGGCTCTGTCGCACAACAATGCCAGATGGAACAGAGCTAAGCCAAGACTGATGCACCTGGTTTGAGAAAACCGATACGGACGTTCATCCTGCCAAAAGTCTGAGGGAATCTGCTAGAATCCTTAGGCTGTCTGGGTTGATGGAGTTAGGACTGTTATTTAGTCCTAAACCTTAAGGGCGATTAGCACAGTGGTAGCGCACTTCCTTCACACGGTTAGCGTTCCTTGCGTAAAATCCCTTAGCAGCGGTACTTACGTCTTTCCCTAAAACAAACGTGTGCGCTAAAGTGTGCGCCAAGGGGAAAGAGATGAGAAAACTAGAGCTTCAAGACCGCAAAGGAAGAATCGGACTTCAGTGGACGGTAGACGGGCAGAGATATAGTCTCTACGGTTTAGGTAATACTGATTCACACTCTGATAAAGCGAAAGCTGAAGCGCTTGTAAGAGCTATCGAAGCAGACATACTAGAGAAATGTTTTGACCCTACGCTAGAGCGTTACAAAGCAGGGCTAAGCAAAGCGGTAAAGAGATTAGGAACTCCTGTAGAAATGTTTGCTAAGTGGGTTGAAGCCCTGAAGGTTAGCGACAAAACTTACAGGGTTCACTATGAGCCAGTGCTGCAAGTTTTAATGAAGCAAGACGTTAGAAGCTTCCACCCTGCTCTTAAGTAGATCAACCAAATTAAGCCTAATATAGAGCGTGTCGATTCAAAGAAGATT
>NZ_JCACKR010000032.1:0-6260 GCF_059505485.1 Stenomitos rutilans | reverse complement strand
TGATGCTCATCGCTTTGGGTAATTGCAGCAAATACAACACTTGTAACCGCTCTTTTAGATTCGCCTCTGATTGCTGTTGAATCAGCGCTTTCAGTTCGGCTACTGTCTCTTGGATTTTGATGCGAGTAACACCGACCATTGCTATTTCTCTCCACCCGGTAGAACTCAGTCTCCCATTTGTCACTCCCTTTTTTCAAGTTGGTATTAAACGGTCCCCATAGGCATAATAAACAAGCGATCGAGCCTTGACGACAAAATCGGCTTTCGTCTCAAAACTCACCTCAAAAGCAACGTCTCATACCGATTTAAAGAATGACGGCTACAGATCAATCGGTGGGTAGGGGCAAGGCAATGCCTTGCCCCTACAGGATGTGTCGCATTTTCAATTCAAATTGGTATCAAAACTACTTTGCACTCATGAGTTTTGAGACGTTTGTACCAATCTGGCGAAAGTGTCTCGTCTTGACGGAGAATGTACCTTCTACCTCTTGCAGAATGTCAACGGGCGATCAACGGTTGTGGTCTGGCAATGCCGTAGCCCTGAGCATAATCAATCCCTAGTGCCCGAATCCGCTCTAAAATCGCGTCATTTTCTACAAACTCAGCGATCGTCCGAATGCCCATGACAGCTCCAATATGCGTAATGGCTGACACAATGGCGTCATCGACAGAGTTCTCAACGATATTGCGAATAAAGCTCCCATCAATTTTGAGGTAATCCACTGGTAGAGATTTGAGATAGGCAAACGACGACATCCCCGCCCCAAAATCGTCCAATGCAAAGCGGCAGCCCAGTCCTTGAAGTTCCTGGATGAACTGGCTGGCTTTTGTCAGGTTGGCGATCGCCACGGTTTCGGTAATCTCAAAGCAAACACGCTGGGGTGAAATTGGGTGGAGGGCAAACTGCTCATGCAGAAAGTCAATGAACTGGTCATCGTTGATGCTGGAGCCAGACAGATTGATGGCATAGATGCTTCGGTCATCATCCACGATCGTGGGCCAAGTTTCAAACAGCGTCCGCACGACCCAACGATCAATTAAGTGCATCAGGTTATAGCGTTCTGCCGCAGGAATAAACGCCATCGGCGGCACTAAATTTCCTTGCTCATCGCGGAGCCGCAGCAACACTTCATAGTGGTCGCCATTATGGTCGCCGTTTTGAGCCACCGGGGTAATGGCGGCAATTGGTTGTGCGTAGAGGCAAAAGTGATCGCTTTCTAACGCTTGAGTAATGCGGCTGACCCACTGCATCTCTCCACGCTGCTGCAAGCGCTCCTGATCATCTGCCTGAGCCACATACACCCGATTGCGTCCCCGGTGCTTTGCAGTATAACAGGCAGCGTCAGCGGCACTGATAATCTCTGCAAGGCTCTCGCTCTCGGCATCGATGCTAATCAAGCCAATACTGACTCCAATGGTAAAGACCTGCTCTTGCCAGACAAACCGAAACGCTTGCACACACTCACGTAGTGCATTGGCAACTCGTAAGGCCTGCTCTGGCGTGCATTGATTGAGCAACAGACCAAATTCGTCACCGCCTAACCGTGCCAGCGTATCGGCTTTACGAGTTTTCTCCTGCAACAAGGTGGTAACTTGACGCAGCAATTCGTCTCCAGCCACATGACCACAGGTATCATTCACAATCTTGAAGCGATCGAGATCGAGGTAGCACAAGGCGTGCACCTGGTGGTCTGCCTGAGCAAGCAGCAACGCTTGCTCAACCCGCCGCTCAAACTCCCGCCGATTCACTAATCCGGTTAAAGCATCATGACTAGCCTGCCAAGTGATCTGACGGGCAAGCGTCCGCGTCTGAGTCACATCATGAAAGACCATGACCGCACCAATCGTCTGTCCTTCTCGATCGTGGATAGGCGCGGCTGAATCTTCAATTGCTAACTCCTGACCATGCCGCGCAATTAAGACCGTGTGGTTTGCCAACGCCACAATTTGATTGTCTCGTAACGCTGCTTCAATCGGGCTTGGCACTGGTTCTCGCGTGCTTTCATGCACAATGCGGAAAACTTCGGCGAGCGGCATGCCCTGGGCTTCGGCTTGAGTCCATCCGGTCAACGCTTCTGCGATTGGATTGAGGTATTCAATTCTGCCTACTCTATCTGTGGTGATGACAGCATCGCCAATCGATCGCAAGGTGACCTGAGCCAGTTCTTTCTCGTGAAAGAGCCTTGCTTCCGTTTCCTTTAAGTCAGTAATATCCCGCCCTACCGATTGGAACTCGATGAATTGCCCGTGTTCATCAAACAGCATCCGGTTGTGCCATAGAGTCCAACGCACTTCACCGTCTACAAGCACTCGGTTTTCAATGACAAGGACCGGGTTATCAGCATTCATAGAAGCTATGAGCTGAGCCACTCGCTCTCGGTCTGCCTCAAAGATCAGAGGTTGATAGCAACTGCCAATCAGCGCTTCTGACGATCGTCCAAAGTAAAGCGCGTAGGCTTGATTGACAAAGGTGATGGTGCCATCTGGTAAACATCGAGAAATCAGTTCAGTTTGGTCTTCAACGATGGCGCGGTAGCGAATCTCGCTACTGTGTTGTAGAGCGAGTTCTGCCTGTTTGCGATCGTTCACGTCTCGATGTACACCAACCATACGGGTCGGTTGATCGGCCTCACCTCGCGCAACAACCTTGCCGTAATTGCCGATCCATTTCCATTCACCGGACTTTGTCAGCACTCGATACTCAAACCGATAGGGAATGGTCGGGTCGTTGAGATGGGCGTTTAGGCAGTCAACGACCCAAGGTTGATCTTCAGGGTGAAGCAACTCTTTCCAGGTCTCTACGCTGCCTGCTAAATCGCCCTCTGCATAACCCAGCATCTTCAACCAATGCGGACTGAAATAAACCTCTGAAGTGGCAATGTTCCAATCCCACAAGCCATCTCCAGAGCCTTCAAACGCCAAGCTTAGCTGTTGCTGACTCTCGCGCAAGTTCGCTTCTGTTTGTTTACGATCGCTGATATCCCGCACGATCACCAGTGCTTCGTTGTCATTAATGGCCGCTATGCGTACTTCTTCATAAACTAACTTGCCTTGTTTAATGAAGGAATGTTCCCGAACTTGTAGTTCACCTGTCGTAATTGCCTGTTCAATGCCTTGCAGTTGGCGTTGCAATAACTCTGGTGGCAGCACTTCAGCTATATTCTGACAAATCGGCAAAAAACTTTCGGCATGAGACCCCTTGGGTAAAATGCATTCTAAACAAAAGCCATCTCGTCTCAACCACAACAACAAATCTGGAATCGCCTGCAAAATAGCGCGGTTGTGCGCTTCACTATGACGTAGGGCCGCCTCTATCTGCTTGCGTTGCAACACTGCACCCAGTTGAGCAGCGATGACTGCTAAGCTTTTTAGCAGCTGCGCGTCTTCCCTAACCGCTACAAACTTGAAGAAGACCAGTACCGCTAATAATTGCCCATCAACAACAACCGGAATTCCCATTGCTGTCTTGATGTTGGTTTGCAACACGATTGACTGTTGCAGAAAGTAGTGCTTTAACTCTTGTGACGCATCCTCTCGCCACTCTGGTTGTTGAGATGCCCAAACTCGTCCAGGAATTCCAGTCCCTGGAGAAAAGCTGAAAGCTTCGCTCATCGCTCTAAATTCATCCAGTTGGGGTAACTGGTCAAACTTTTGATCACGGTTGATGTAATAAGCTGGACTACACTGCAAAGCATTGCTCTGAGAGCAAAAAAGCCACGCTTCCCCATAATTCCACCTGGTTGCCTCACACACTAGCCGCAAAACTTGCTCTAGTGCAGAGCTAAAGTCTAAAGATTGTCCAACCGCCAGTGCCAAAGATTGCAAAAGTTGAACGTATTTTTGGGCCTCTCTGCGCTCGGTAATATCAGAAAAGGACGTAACGACTGCGTAGGGTTGGGACTGGTCTGGGTGAAACAAGGGTTGAGCATTAGTCGAAATCCAGGTCAGTTGTCCGTCAGGCTTAGAGATTCCCATGACAACGTTGCGGCAAGGTTCGCCTGTTCGGAGCGTGACCATTGCTGGGTGTTGTTCGCCAGGAAACGGTGAGCCATCTTCATGAGTAGTGTGCCAATTTAGATCAAGCGACGATCGCCCCACAAGTTGTTCGGCTGACAACCCCAAGATTTGTTCGGCACTGGGATTACTGGTACAGACTTTCCCGTCTGCATTTTGCAACATCACTCCCTCTGCCATGGCCGCAATTACAGAAGCGTAGCGTTCCTCACTGGCCTGTAGTGCCGCTAAGAGATTTTCCTTGACCTGGAACTGAGAGGCGAGCCGCAGGGTGTTGGTCAAAAACCCTGCCAATAGCTGTAACGTCTGAATGCTCTGTTGTGTGAAAGCCTCGGTCATGGCTGAAAATGCTTTCAGAACCCCGATCGTATTTCCTGTTTGCTGCGACAGAGGAACAACAACCATTGACCGAATGCCCATGCGACGACAAGCCGCAAGATTAACTCGTGGGTCGGTTTCCGTGTCGGTGCAGTATAAAATTTCGCCCGTCTCAACACATCGCCCTGATAAACTCGTGGCGATCTTGAGCCGTAACCCTACCTGAGCAGCAGCCACACCGTTAGCAGCGCGATAGACAAGCTCATCGCCTTCCACCATTTCGATCACAGCGCCACTGGCGTGAGTTAGTTCCTGAATGCGCTCAACAATCAGCGCCATGACTTCATCCAGATTCGGACTGAGCGCCGCAATCTCTTGTTGAATTTCGATTACCGCTGTAGTCTGCTGCGATCGCAGGTGTAAGGCTTCTTCTGCTTGTCGGCGCTCGGTGGCATCTCGAAAGCTCAATACTTTACCGATACAGCGATCGTTCAGCCATTGGGGACGAGCATAGCATTCAAGCACTCGCCCATGCTTGAGTTCAAGCAGGTCAAAGGTTTCGCACTCCAATTGATTCGGCCTCTCGCTAGTCACTTGAAAAAAAGCCTCTGGGTCTTTGAGTTGCTCGATCGCAAACAAGACCATTGCCTCCGCCTGCCCGCTTCTCAAAGCCTCTGAAACAGAGTCAGGCATGCCCCACATTTCAATAAAGCGGGCATTGAAATTGACCGCCTTTCCTTGACGATCTAAAACCAAAATGCCTTCTGCGGTAGATTCCAACGTTGCTTGCAGCATTGCATTGGATTGAGCCAGTGCAGCCGTGCGCTCTGTAACTTTGGTTTCGAGTGCTTCGTTGACATAGCGCAAGCGTTCTTCGGTGCTTTCCAATGCGGGGTCGGCCTGTATTCGTGTGGTAATGTCCTTAATCACCAAGACAACCTCCTGCACCTCACCCATATCAGTCTTGACGGGGTAAGCAGTCCCTTCTAGCCAGCGAGCACAACCCACATCACCATCAATGGCAAGTTTGTAAACGAATGGGGATAAGGTTACAGCTTCTCCAGCAAAGACCTGTTGTAAAGAAGGCAAATGACCAGAAGCAAGCACCTGTACGTCTTGCAGTACGTTATAGCCTTCTAAGACAGCACGAGAATCACCCCAAAGAGTTTCCCATGATCGATTGGTATAGCGGAGTGTACCATCGGGTGCGTAAAGCTGCATTACATAAGGCGCTTGGTCCAGCACTCTGTAAAAACGCTGATCTGACTCATGCAGCTTTTGCTGGATTGGTTGGCACGCCAGATGCTTTGACTGCGATGACCAAATCTTCTGCCCAATGGTGACGCAAAATATGCCTGTCAGTACCCCAACCGCCCAACTGATGCCCTCTAACCAAGTAGCTAAAACCACAAAGAAACCTGCTATTAAAGAGTGCTGATCCGACCCATAGCTCAAATAAACGTGGAAGTTTCAAAAGCGGATGAGTCTCCAGCACTCGTACCACTAGGGCTTAACAAAAACTTCATCTTCAATCGGTTCTAGTGTGCCCAACAAACCGTGAAAAGACGATATGAGGCTTCTCAGATATCAACAATCTGAAAATGTCAAGCATGAGCCATGAACAAAAGTACCAGGTTTGACAAGGTGACGTTTCCATAGCAACCGTGCCAACAGTTGTTTTCGGTAGAAGCAAACGCCATTCACAGTTCCAGTTCATAGATGGTGGCAATCTCATTGGACTGAATGCCCAAGTACGCCAACGTTTGTTGCTGGGCTGCATGTCCAAACGCTTCCATCAACAGCGGAATCGCCGTGCCCCGTTCCAGGCGTTGCCAATAACCCCAGGTTTTTCGCAGCGTGTGGCTGCCATAGTTGGGATTGCGACAGGATACGTGTAAAAACCTGTAAGATAGCCCTCTAATCCTTGC
>NZ_JCACKR010000031.1:0-121276 GCF_059505485.1 Stenomitos rutilans | reverse complement strand
AGTGCTTTATTGGACACTCTTCTCCCTTAACTCCCTGAATTACCTATTGAGCCTTTGCTTATTGATGCTCATTTAGCAGAGCCAACAGGCAGCGGCGTGTTTCCAGCCATCCTTGTGGTTCAAGAAATTTGGGGCGTGAATGCTCACATTCGCCACGTCACAGAACGCTTGGCGAGAGAAGGTTACGTGGCGATCGCACCTGCCATCTTTCAACGCAGCGCCCCTGGCTTTGAAGGCAACTACGATGCCGATACGACAGTCCTTGGACGCAAATATAAGGATGCCACGACAGCCGATGAGTTATTGAGCGACATGCAAGCTGCGATCGCCTATCTCAGAACACTCCCCAAAGTGAAAGGAGACGCGATCGGCGCGATCGGCTTCTGCTTTGGTGGGCACGTGGTCTACCTGGCAGCCACCCTGCCCGACATCAAAGCCACAGCTTCCTTCTATGGCGGCGGCATTGCTACCATGACACCTGGTGGTGGCGCACCCACAATCACTCGCACTTCAGATATTCACGGCACCTTCTATGCCTTCTTTGGCACCGCCGATCCTCTCATTCCTGTCGAGCAAATTGATCAAATCGAAGCGGCCCTTCAGAAATGTCATATTGATCATCGCTTTTTCCGCTATCTCACCGGACACGGCTTTTTCTGCGATCAACGCACCGATTACAGCCCCGAAGCTGCTGCCAATGCCTGGGATAAGGTGAAAGAATTGTTTGGGCGAGTGTTGAAGGATGAGGGATGAAGGATGAAGGCTAAAGCTGCCTACTCCCTACTTCCCCTTTTGCCTTCCGCCTCCTGCCTCCTGCCCACTTCCTCAACTCAAAACTTAAAACTCAAAACTTAAAACTCCCTGACGCTGCGGATTATAGTAAGAAAGCTGACTACGATCGCGTCTCTCATGGAAGCTAAACCAACTCGTCCAGCGAATGAGTCCTTTTCAATGGAGGACTTTGAGAAAGCGCTGGAGCACCATAACTATGAATTTCAGCCAGGGCAAATGATTTTGGGTAAAGCGGTCAATTACGAAATTGATGGCATTTACGTCGATATTGGTGCCAAGTCCCTTGCCTTTCTGCCCGCGAATGAAGCCAGTCTAAAAGGAGTGACCGACCCATCCGCGATCGTGCCCCTTCACGAAGAGCGCGAGTTTCTCATCATCCGCGAACAGGACGCCGATGGGCAAGTAACCCTTTCGCTGAAGCAACTAGAAATTAAGCAAGCCTGGGATCGCTTAGCCGAGGCGCAGGAGAGTAACCAGAGCTATCAAGTTAGGGTTACGGGGGTTAATAAGGGTGGCGTGACTGTCGATATCCAAGGGCTACGGGGGTTCATTCCGCGATCGCACCTGGTTGAGCGTGAAGATTTAGAAGCGCTTAAAGGCACCACCCTCAGCGCCAGTATTTTAGAACTTGACCAAACCCGCGATAAGCTCGTGCTGTCTAACCGCCTTGCCACTCGCACTGCTAGCTTTAGCCAGCTCGAAATCGGTCAGTTGGTCGATGGCAAAGTTGCTAGCATCAAACCCTTTGGGGTCTTCGTCGAATTTGGTGGCACCACTGGCCTGCTCCACATCAACCAGATCAGCAAAAACTACGTCCAGTCTCTAGCAGGTTTGTTTCAAGTGGGGCAACCCATCAAAGCGATCATTGCTGACCTTGACGAAGGCAGAGGCAGAATTTCTCTTTCCACCAAAGTGCTCGAAAACTTTCCTGGCGAAATGCTGGAAAAACCAGCCGATGTCATGGCAGAAGCCGAAGCGCGTCAGGAACGAGCGAGAAAAACCATTCTGGGAGAGTGAGGAGAGAGGGTACCGAGGAAGCGGGGGAGCAGAGGAAGCAGGAGGAGCGGAGGAAGGAAAGCTAAAAGCTCAAGGCTGACTATTAACCGTTCTACCAACTCAAAGCTTCTCCGACCTTCCTTGCTTCCCCGGCCTCCCCTGCTCCCTTCCTTCACCCTCACCCCTCACCCCTCTCCTCCATGCTTACCGTCTGGGAACTCGATTTCTACTCTCGTCCGATCGTGGATGAGAACAACAAAAAAGTGTGGGAAGTGCTGCTTTGCGAAAGTCCTTTGACGATCAATCATCAGCCAGAGTCGTTATTTCGCTATGCCGAATTTTGCTCCAGCGCTGAAGTGAACTCGGTGCGGTTGAAGAATATCATTGAAGCCGCGATCGCCCAGGCTCCCAACCGACCAGACAAAATTCGCTTCTTTCGGCAGGCAATGAATAACATGATTGCCAAAGCCTGCAAAGAACTCGACATTGAGGCACAGCTAAGTCAGCGGACGTTTGTACTCAACCAATGGCTCCAGCAACGGTTACAGGAAGTCTACCCTGCTATGCCTGGGTTTCAGCCGGGGACCAATCCCTCGGTGAGCTTTGCCAAAACGCCGCCACAGCCATTACCCGATGCCTTGCTAGGAGAAAAATGGCAGTTTGTCACGCTGCCAGCCAGTGCGCTTGATGAGATGAATGAATGGGCGATCGACTTTGGTGAAGCCTTTCCGCTTGGCTTGGCAGCGCTTGCACCAGAGAGCCAGGTGCCAGGACTGTTGATTTTTTCGACGCGTGCCACACCCCTCGCGGCATGGATGTCAGGCTTAGAGGTAGCTGGGGTCAAGCTAGATAGTGACTACCCCACCCGCTTGTTGCTGGAGACAGGGTTGAGCGATCGCTGGAATCTTGCTAGTCTTGCCAATGCTCCGGCACAGAAGGAAGCACAGGCGTTTGAAGCGGCAAAGCAACAGGCGAATGGGGTACACTTCCTCGCGGTGCAAGCTGATCCCAACACGGAAGCCTTCGCTGGATTTTGGCTATTACAGACGGTCAACTTAGCGTAAAGTGATCCTTAGTGGTTGCATTCAGCCGCGCCTGCATCTCCATCTAGCTGAAAGCTGACTGTTGAAATCGTTGGCTTTTAGTGGTTAATTGCTAGACGATGCTGACCGCTGATTGCTGACCGCTGATTCCTCCCTGTTCGCTCACACACTATGGGTTCCGACGACTTGCAACACGAAACCTCAGCAGAGCAACTGCTGGAATTAGCTGCCAAGTCAGGGGCAGAAGCGGCAGAAGTCCTGCAATCGCGATCGCTGGCGTACCCTGTTTTTTTTGAAGCAAATCGGCTTAAACAATTAGAAAGCGCTCAGGCAGAAGGCACGGCGCTACGGCTCTGGCGGGGTGGTTGCCCCGGTTTGGCGGTTGCTTATGGTCCTGTTGAGCCACAGGCATTGGTCGATCGAGCCATTGCACTCAGCCAGTTAAATGATCCAGAAGCGATCGAACTGGCGAGTGCCGCTCGTACTCAGTACCCCGATCTGGGAGAAGCCGTACCAGTAGAACAATTAGTTGCCTGGGGAAGAGAGGCGATCTCGGTCATCCGTAAGACAAACGCTGACTTGATCTGCACCGCTGAATGGGAATGTGAAGCCGAAACAACCCGCCTGCTCAATTCCAACGGCCTGGATTGCGGCTACACCGACACAACCCTTAGCTGCTACCTCTCAGCAGAATGGGTGCGCGGTGATGATTTTCTCTGCATTTCAGATGGGCAAACGCAGCGGGGTAGCCTCGATCCGGTGGCCTTGGCGCAGCAAATTTTGCAGCGCTTAGAGTGGGCAAACGGCAACACGCAATCACCAACCGGACGGATGCCTATTTTATTTACCTCGAAGGCTGCCGATATGCTGTGGGGGACAGTACAGTCCGCACTCAGCGGCAAACAGGTTATTGAAGGAGCTTCTCCCTGGAGCGATCGCCTCAATGAACTGGTGACCTCCGAAGGCTTAACCCTGTCGCAACAGCCAGATGTAGGCCCCTTTAGCTGCCCTTTTGATGACGAAGGCACTCCCACACGCACCATCACCTTCATCGATCGCGGGGTGCTGCAACTTTTCTATACCGATTTCACCACAGGACGATTGCTCGGTAGCGGCACGACAGGCAATGGCTTTCGCCCCGGCTTAGGCAGCTATCCCACACCTGGCCTTTTCAACATTTTGGTGGAGCCTGCGGGCAAGGCAGCGACAGGTAGATCGCTTCCAGATCTGATCGCCACACTCAATGATGGACTTATCATCGACCAGATGTTAGGCGGCGGAGCAGGCATATCGGGCGAATTTTCGATCAACGTTGACCTTGGCTACCGTGTGAAAAACGGCGAAGTGATCGGTCGTGTAAAAGATACGATGGTTTCCGGTAATGTCTACACAGCCTTGAAGCAGTTGCTTGCTCTCGGTGGCGATGCCGAATGGAACGGCTCCTGCTACACACCGTCCCTCATTGTGGACGGGCTTTCGGTAACTGGGCGAAGCTAAGCTTTAAACTTTAGACTAGAAGCTATGGCTATCAGGCGGGCTGGTGCTTCAGCACCGAGAAGTCTCGACTTCAGTCTACTCACATTGAGTACAAAGCATAGGAATGGTTATGAGCGTTGCAGGCATGTACATTCAACGGTGGCGTTATTGGCTCTTAGTGATCGCCGTGATCGTGACCGTCAGCACACTCTCTGCCTGCCAACCTCAAACCCTGAAGAGTCAGGCAGCACGCATTCCCCAACTGGTCATCAGCACCACTACAGATCCGAAAACCTTCAACTACGCACTCAACAACTCTGTGCCCAATGTCTTCTCTTTCACGTTTGATGGGTTGGTGGATGAGCACGGCATCACGGCAGACATTGTCCCGGCACTGGCGGAATCCTGGCAGATTTCAGCGGATAAAAAACACATTACGTTTACCCTGCGGGAAGGCATGAAATGGTCAGATGGGCAGCCACTCACGGCAGATGATGTGCTGTTCACATACAAGGATGTCTACTTGAATGAAGCCATTCCTACAGATGTAAGAGACGGGCTGCGCATTGGCAATAAAAAGCTCCTTCCAGAGGTGAAAAAGCTAGACGATCGCCGCATTGAGTTCATTTTGCCCGAACCCTCTTCACCTTTTGTACGGGCCATGACCGCCAAGATTTTGCCTGCCCATCGCCTCCGTCAAACCGTCTTCACCAAAGGGTCAGATGGCAATCCCCGCTTCCTTACCACGTGGGGCACCGATACCCCGCCTGCTGATGTCGTCACAAACGGCCCCTACACGATCGAGAGCTACATCAACAGCCAACGCGTGGTCTACCGTCGAAATCCCTACTACTGGCGCAAGGGTGCTCAGGGCGAATCGCTGCCCTATATTGAGCGCATCATCTGGCAAGTGGTTGAGAATAGTGACGGGCGCATGTTGCGGTTTCGCTCTGGCGATTTAGACATGGCTGGCTTGCGCCCCGAAGATTTCTCGCTGCTCAAGCGCGAGGAGCAGCGAGGAAAATTTGCCATTCTCAACGGAGGGCCAACCTCCGGGACAACCTTTATTGCGTTTAACTTAAACCGTGCCACCAATAAAGACGGGAAGCCATTTGTTGACTCCATCAAATCGAGTTGGTTCAACACAAAAGCATTTCGGCAAGCGGTAGCCTACGCCCTCGATCGCCAGAGCATTATCAACAACTTGTTTCGCGGCATTGGCGAACTACAAAACTCACCCATTTCGGTGCAAAGTCCCTACTTCTTATCGCCACAGCAGGGGTTGAAAGTCTATGAATACAATCCCAAAAAAGCGAAGGAACTGCTGGTTGGTGCTGGCTTTAAGTACGATGCTAGAGGGCAACTGTTTGACGCAGAGAGTCACCGCGTTCGCTTTACGATGATTTTGCCCGCTGGAAGCCGCTCCAGTCAGCAGTTCGCGGCTCAAATGCAGCAAGACCTCAAGGCCATTGGCATTCAGCTTGACCTGAACCCAGTTGACTTTAACGTAATGGTGGAGAGTGTGGGTAATCGAAATTGGGAGTGCTACTTTATTAGCTACACAGGTGGCGTTGAACCCAATGATGGTTCCAACTACTGGGTGAGTTCTGGCACGTCACACGACTTTAACCAGGGGCCAAACGTTGGTGCACCACCGATCAAAAACTGGGCCGTGTCTGATTGGGAACAGGACATCGATCGCTTATTCGTCGCTGGAGCCAGAGAATACGACGAGAACAAGCGCAAACAAATTTATGCCGACTTTCAGCGCATTGTTCAAGAGCAGCTACCCGTCATTCATCTGGTCACACCCACTGCTCTCTCCGCGATCCGCGATCGGGTCAAGGGAGTGCAGTTCTCTGGCCTAGACACCCGTGGCTCCCTCTGGAACGTCTACGAACTTAAAGTAGCTGATAACTAAGAACAACTAAGCTTAATGCACCCTTGATTTAGGGTTGCTTAAGGACACCCTCTACCAGTGCTGGCATTGTAAGGGCCATCTTCTGTGCGAATAGCGCCCAAAATCGTTGCGACAATCACACAACGGTTAGTGGCTGTCCCTGTAGCGTTTCCGCGTGAGACGGTGATCACATACACTGAAGAATTTGTGAGCTGCGCTGACGGCACCAAAGGAGGCATCGCAATAGCGCCATTGCCGTCAAAAATCAAACTAGGGAAACTGCTTGCAGGGTTTGATGTGGTGCCATTAACTGCCAGCTTTAATGTCCCCACATTCACATTACCGTTGCCCAGTAGAGTCCAGGCATTACTGCTACTGACAATTCCCACCGTATCCCGATTGCTAACATCCTCAGAATTACTGGGAATGAAAGGAACATTAGCGATCCTGGGTTTACTGGGTGCACTCATATCAAACACCACCGCTCTCGGCGCACGAGTACTCCTAGCACTACTTTGCGCCACCCGAAGCGTCTGCACAATCTGTTCACGCGCAGCAGAAACCCGCTGACGGCTCAAAATCGTATCCCAGCCAGGAGCCGCGATTGCAAACAACACGCCAATGACAATAATGACCACCAGCATCTCAATGAGGGTAAACCCCCCCATCGATCGCTTTAAGCGACTTCGCTGCTTCATCGTCGTTCTCCTCCGGGTAGACAGACTACTATTTAGGACTCTTGTTGATGATGCCGCGTGTCAGCACCCGCGTCTGCAACGGAAACGCCTGACTTTCAATGGCTCCGCTGGGTAGTGAGGTTCTCAACGGGAAGCCCGCTCGTCCCTGCACATTCCCAGCCAGGAATAACTGCACCTCCTGATTCACGCTCTGCTCCGCATCTGCTGCGCCATAGGTTTTTCCACGGATGCACGCATAGAAGCTCCGGATATTGTTAAAAGGACTTTTAGGCGTAATTTTGCTGTTTGACGCACAAACAGGTATAACAGGCAAGAGTCCGTCATCCACATAATCGACCAGCACAGCCGAGTTTGAAGTCAGTGTCGTGTCGGCTGGACGAGCTGTTTGGGCATTTGCCACAACCGCATTACCACCAGCATCGGTCGTCAACTGAAAAGGCCACTGCTGGAAGCTAGAGTTTGGTGATGACAATGGATCAACGTAGCCTGTATTGGTTTGTGATCCAGTCGTCGCAGTCCCTATAAACTGAGGTAACTGATAACGCACAATCCGTGCTCGTCCCTGCCAGACATCCGTTGTGCTAGTGTCCTCGTAGAGGGCATACACCACCAGGGTATAACTTCTACCGGAAAGACACGGCACGCCCTGTACAGCGGCTGGCAAGGTTGTATCATCCAAGCTGGTTGCATTCGTCGCGCAGGCTTGCAGCAACCCTTGGGGCAGCGGATCGGCGCGCCAAAAGGCAAGTACAGGAATCGGCGTATAGGCGGTATTAGCTGTGCTTAGACCGGACGGGATGTAATTTAGTAACCCAGGACACTCTGTCGTGTAGTTAGTAGCGGTGATCGTTGCCGTGCCTTGGAGACAATCGCCATCATAGACAAACACCGCTTCTCGGAGTTCCTGGCTGATGTAATTCATGGCAGCCTGCATATCTCGCTGAGTTTCGCTGCGGGCTGAATCCCGCTGGTTCACGTCTACCAACTGCACCACTAGCGCAAGCAAGCTCACAGTAATAATGCCGCCGATGAACATTGCCACCAATAGCTCAATCAGGGTAAAGCCAGCCTGCTGCCGCTTTCTATAGGCAGCCCAGAGCCGTTTCAAACGCGCGATAACGTGTGGTCTAGCCATGATTTCACCGTTTAGCAGAGAATCGAGCTTGAAGATCAATACGAACAGGCAGCAGTGGTGCCACCGTTCTGAATGCAAAGCTGACCGAGCGATCGACTGGAGTCGTTACGAGCCATTTTGGAGTAGAGGACTGCCATCGGTCGGCGCTTACCGCCCGCAATATCCAATGGCCCTGTCCCCATCCGAAGCGAGGCTTTCGTTGTATCGAGGGGCAGAAATGCCTGTGGTGGCGGATAGTAGGCATAAACCCGAACTCCCATCTCAAACGAGAATGGCACGCTGGTTGCTGTAATGGCAGGGGGCGTGGGGGCATACCCAGGTGTCCGGAAGACCTGCATCACGTACTCTGGTGTACAATCGCCATCCACATCTACCCGAATGAGGTCGGTCACGCCAACTGGAGTTGTGCCGGGATAGGTATTGCAGGAAGCTGTAGAGTAAAGCAGGCCACCTGTGGGGCTACCCGTCGCTGCGCCAAAGGAACTAATATTGCTGGCACTGTTAATGGCACCTGTAGTTCCCGGTAGGTCATTCAACGCGTAGGTACCACGTTCGACGAGGAGGCGCACTCGATCGAGTTCGCCCTGCGCCACCTGGTTTGCTTTTTCCACCTTACGAGATTGGATGCGGCTGGCGGTGGCAAGCATGATCGGGGGCGTGATAGCAACAACCGTCAACGTAATGATAACGATCGCCACCAAGCATTCGATCAGCGTTAGCCCTTGCTCTGATGCCTGCGATCGACGACCTTGCTGATAGTTGCGGCTAGTGATGAGACCCAACGCGATCGCAGGGCGCAAACCTCGCCTGCTAGACCCACTCAAATGGGTTGAACGAACATGCATATCAGGATGCTCCAGAACGGGTAGACGACGGCAGAACTAAGATGGACATTTGGCATCAGGGAAGAGAGCATTCGGTAGGGCAAGGCAGAGGTTCCGAATATACGGATCGTTGGCGGCAGGCTCCTGGTAGAACTCGTTGCGATCTTTCGTCGCTGTGACAAAGCGTGCTGCTGCTGGCCCCGCAGGAGACTTCTGCAACGCAACATCGTATCCCCAAAGACGGGCAGGCGGGCTATAGTACGAAATCCGCTCGTTGCCTGATGTTGGCGTGGTACCAGGCTCCCAGACCTGTTGGTCAAAGGGCCCCGTAGCGTAGTTGCTAAAGCTGAGCTGCAAGAAGGAACCAGCAAACCAGAGCCGATCCCAATCTTCCAGGAACCGAGGGAAGTTGTGTAACCCCCCGTAGGACTGGCCGTTTTTAGAGGGAATCAGACCGCTAACCACAATCGTGTTAACGCGAGTATTCTCAGCATTTGGCCTAGTTCGATCAGTGCTTGCAATGTTGTAGTAAGCACCATTCACTGGCGCACTGGAGTAAGGGGTAGGTGCTAGCGGCTTACCGCTCAAAGGAGACGAACCAGTCGTGATAGCTGGCAAGATAAGGGTGTTTGGTGTCCGCGCAGTGGTTTGCACTTGCAGCGCCAACCCCTCACCATTCCGCGACACCTTGATAGGCGTAAAGATATCGTAGGGGTTTTCCCGTTGCCAGCCCCAGTTGCCACCCGTACCGCCTGGAAGATCAACGCTCGGACGGTTTTGGTTTAGGAAGCTGGTAATGCCACCGTTCGTGCAGCCGCGTCCATAGAGGGCACTTGTATTCACCGTTGTCGTTGTGTAAACGCTGGCTCCCCCACTGTTGCCGGTACTGACTCGGTACGGATAGTAGCCTGTCGGGAAGTTAAAGCCGGAGTCTGTTTTTGTCCGTCCCTCATAGGTGTTGGCACTGAGCGAAGCGCCACTGCTACCCGCTGTCATGAAACTATCGAGGGCACTGCCATCACAGAAGGTATCAGAGATAATTGAAATGGCATCTGCCAGCAGCTCAGACGGTCGCCAACGATCGCCATCTCGATCGGCAAAGTCATTTTCGCGGGTTTGACGATTGTAAAAGTCGGTCTCGCTGTAGCTTCCGTTCGGTAGTTGCTCTTTAAACTCTTCCAGCCGGGGTGCAGTGTTGTCATCTTCACCGCCTGACTGATGGAGATTAAAGTTCCCCATGATGTAAAGCGGATTATCGGTAAAGAAGGAGAGCCCACGAATGTTATCTTGAGCCGGAACGTTAGTACTGGAATGGCGCTTAAGCTGAGACCCGTTGCGTAAACGGAAGCCATAGGGACGACGATCGGGGTCAGGCACCCCATCAACCTGCTTCAACGATACCTCTGTACCCGTGACAACAGCGGGATCGGCTGGCGAATTGGGGTTGGTGACGTTGGTATATGTGCCAGAGGCAGGACGATTGATCGCATCTTCCCGCACGGCATCTTCCCGGAAGGCGTACACAATGCCACTGATGGGCAACCAGACCTCACTAGAGGCACCACCCGCCAACGTTGCAGTGGAGCTAATTTTTGTGCGGCGCAACATCCCCAGGTCAATGTCGGTCACTCGCACTGGCATCCATTCCCGTCCGTTGAACAGTGCTCGATCAAGGAACGGAATCACCGCTGTCGTTCCGGTTACCGCCGTACCATTGGGTGCTGTAATCCGGTTTGGTGGCGTGTTTTGCACGGGTGGGCTGGCTGGCAGAGTCGTAATGGGCAACTGCCAGGTGTTGTTGTTTGTGATCGAGAAGGGGTTGCTAAAGCCTGTGGACGGCAACTTGCGAGGCTTGAGCGCCAGCCTTGCAACCGATAGATCGGCAAGCGGATTGCCAAACGTCTTGTATTGGTAAGCGAGTGTATTTGCACTCTTCAGATCCTTGAATTTGATCGGATCAATGACCGTAGTCGTTGAGGGATCCATATCAACGACATACCCAAAGTCTTCCCCCTTCGCAATAATGGGTGGTGTTAAGGTATCGACAGGCTTGTAGACAACCGATGCGTTTGCTGTATTAATGTACGGGTCAGTAATGTAGGGTTCTGCCCAGGGCTGTAGTGCAGCTGGAAGAATGTTGCTGGCAGAGACAGTCGGGGGGGTTCCAATAAACGTAGAGGCAACCAGCGGGTAGGAAAGTTGCCCATCCGGTTGTCGATGGTCAACATCATCTTCCCAGTTTGTGGCAGCAGCACCGCTATTATCCTTACTATTACCAATGCCAACGCCATCCGCAGGGATAGCAGTTCCTAGCGTTGCTGGCGGTACCGGAACTGTAACGCCACCGATGTCTTCAACGGCACCTTTATGTCCATGCTCCACCTCTGGGAAGAGGTAATAGAGCGAGGGCCACTTTGGTGCAATGGAAGCAGCTAAATAAGGATAGCCATTGTCATTGATCGATGGAGCTGCCGTATAAGGTTTGGTAGGATCGTCATACTTGTTCAGGTTCGTTTGAAGAGCTGATGGGCCTACTTTAAAAGCAAAAGCAGAGGTCAGGCTGAGGCTAAGGATTGTCTTGCGCTGTGTGTCTTGGGAGTAGATAGAAACTGCACCTAGACTACCGTCTACCTTCGGAATATAGTTCAGCAACGCACCAGGCGAATTTGGAGTGACAAAATTTCCAGCAACATTTCCTGCCTCAAGACCATTTCGAGCCGGAAACCCAACATCACCAGGGTAGTCGCGCACGGCACCTGGAGGAATCACGGTGCCGCACAATCTAGACAGTGCTAACCGCGAAATCGAAACGGTTGGATCTGCTTCAAAAAAGGTTGGTGCGCCTGGAGTGGCATTCACAGGCTGAGCAAGCGCTCTCACGCCCTGTGCGCCCGTTTGCTTGCCGATCGTGTCATTAATGGCAAACAGGTTTGGATCGCACGCCGATGACCACAGGTTCAATTTGCCCTGGATCTGCGCGACATAAGGGTTGTAGTTCCAGGTATTGGCAGCGGGGGAGGGGCGGAAGCCAAAGGTGCGATCGCGACGAGCTTGGAAATAGGTGAAGATTAGTTCGGCAAGGCGATAGCGAGGATCGTTGTTCGGGTTAATGCTAGGGTTGGAAGCCGCGATGTATTCCCGCAGTTTACCGAGATAGGCCTCTGCAGGGACACGATCGTAGTCCCGCGCATCGTAGTTAGCCGCCGTAAAGGTACCGTTTGGATCATAGTTGTAAGTCGCCAAGCGCCCTTTTGGCAGAACTTCAAAGTTATTTGCCGATTCATTGACCGACCCATCCATCAGCTTGTACAGGTCGCCAACCAGCGTGGTCATAATGGGCGACCCCTGACCCGGACGAACAATATCGTTTTTGAAGTTAGATGGATCAAAGCGCTGCACGCGATCGACGTTGTACGCCAACATCCCAAGCGTGCAGGAAGCGGTGTGGAGATAGGTTTTGTCTGCGATACTGAGGCTGCCATAGCCAACCGCATTCAAGCGCGCGAGCGTCCGTCGCAGATTAGAGAAATTCCCCCACATGGAGAATTCTGGATCAGGGTGGATCTGGCCTGCCTCTTGTGTGGGCGGAAAGGCTCCTGTCTGGTCATCACTAATATGGTCGCCTGCAAACTGTGCCAAGTTTTGCAGCGCAATGCGGAGCGGACTGCTGGCATTGGCAATATCGGTCAAGAACGTTTCTTTGTCGCCACCAGGGGAATCAAACTCCCAACCGTCGGTGCCACGACCATTGAAGAAATCGGTAAGGAGAGCGGTGTCGATCGTGCTGGGAGTGTTGTTATTGGCAGGGTTTGTGTTTGTTGCCGTGCTGTCCACAAACACGGAGGGTACAAAGTTCAGTGATTGCTGGAGCGTGAGCGGAGAACCGGGATGCACCACGCTTGCTGTACAGGCAACCGGGTAGTCTTTATCCACATCAAAGTGGTAAACCGCTGTGCTTTGCACCGCCGATAGATTGTCACGCAACGCCCGACGCTGACGCGCCTCGTGGCTGATGTTGGCTGGTGAATGAGGCGGATAGAGTGGATCACCCTCGTTGTCGCTGATGTCTGGGTCGATCGTGCTAGGGTCGGTTGAGCTAACGAACGCATTAGCAGCGGTACGGGCACGTAATTGACGATAGTCGTTGTCACCGATCGTGTAGGCCGTATTGGTGCCTGAAGGCAACGTCGGTGCAGGTGCAGGATTTTGTAAGTAGAGTTGCTCGGCTGCATCAGTGGTCACTGAAGCGGGTCGATCTTGTGGTGTAACCCATCCAAACGGATTGCCTAGTTCTAAACGCTGCCCCACCAAAATCCGCAAACCCTGGAAGCGTGCGCGGCGTTCCCAGTAACCATCCAAACCCACGTTGGGAGTATCACTGGGCTTCGTTGCGTTTGAGTCGTCCTGGGCTGTCAGGGTCGAGGCAGCGGTGACGGGAATGGCCGATGATGTCGAAACATCGTCCGTGGGTGAAATCAAGTCACCACTCGTCTTCCCACCAGCAATCTTCACCTGATCGCTATATTTCTGCTTTGGACCGTAGCGATCGTCGGCTCGATAAGTGTCATCAACATAGGGTGCAGTTTCAGTGCGGTTAAAGATCCGCTTTTTCAGCGTGCTGGAGTCGTAAGCTGCCCGGTGAATGCTGCGATTATTAGTGTTGGCTCTAGATTTATAGCTGTTGTCTGTTTGAATCTTCTCCGGGTCAATGGACACGTTAAAGGGATCGCTACCACTAACCGAGTGAGTACTGTTATTCAGCGTCTGTTTGCTGCTAGCCGCGTTAAAGTTTTGGTTCCAAATATAAACAAGGCTGCCGCCACCGTAATTATTGGAGCTGACCAACCCACTGACCACCTGCCCCTGAAAATCTTGTCCGTTGTTCGCAGTGGGAGTAACATCGGTGACGGTAATTTCAGATGAAGATTCGTACCACAGGCATGAGTAGGGAGAGCTAATGAGGTAAGCGCTGAAGCTGCCGCCACCGATAATCAGGTTGCCTTCCGTGTGCATGGCACCATTCCATTGAAATGGTGGACCTGGGAAAATCTCCAGGTCATTGCGGAACCAGGCTCCCCATTTGTTGCCCCGGTTCAATACCCGGTCTTGCTGAAACTCCAACGTGGCAAAATTGCTTGAGCCGCCCTTAGCGACGTTATCAGGCAACACGAACGCATCTACCTGGAAGTTTCGACGCAGAGTAGCGGTATTTGTGTTGTCTTGATACCAGCCACTTTCAACGCTAGAACCACTACTAGAAGCACCCCGACACCCTGCTGCGCTGGGAGAGTTGCTCAGTGGGCCTGTACGAGCGTAAGGCACGGGCGATCGGTCAGTACCCGCAATCCCTTTGGCTTTGTCTGAATCACTCAAAGCTACGAGCCGCTGCCAACCCTGAGTGACGTTTGTTCCGGTTCCTGTGTTTGGTGGAATCGTCAGGGAGATCGAGTAGGCGATCGTGGCATCAAAGTTGCCATCGCCATCCGTATCTGCCCGAAAGCCCCAAGCGTTGTCGGGCGTACCATCACCATTGCTGTCGAGCCGTCCACCCCAATTTTTCTCATCGGGTAATGTGTAGGGATCGTTACCACCAAGAAGCAGTTGCGCCGCTTTTTGGCCGTTAATCATGGTGGTGCCATCGTTCAGCAGCATAGAGGCTAGAAAGTCGGATGACGGCACGCCACCAGGAAACCGACTATCTTTCGTGGAGTCGAAGAGAAATTCGACTTTGGCGCGGGCACGATCGATCGCAGGGGTTGCCGCGTTGTAAATCACACGGTTCTGCGTTTCATTGATGGTACGCGCACTGGTGTTAAAGGCACGATAGCTCAGGGCACCGGCCGTTAAAGACACCACCAAGATGAGTAACACGGTGGTTGGTAACACAAAGCCCGCGGCGGGTCGCGTTCTGCGATTGACAATCAGGGCAGCTCGCAACAGCCATGCAACGAGTGCTCGACTCATGTTTCGGGAGAGGCGGGCAATTTGCCTAAAAAGAGTTTGGACAGCCCTGGCTAATTTACGGTCTGACATGATAGCTGCTTCCTGCGACGACGGCGAGAGATTTGTAGACTGAACTCACAAAGTGATCAAATGGGCACTACAGAAGGCAGAGGGAGGATGCTCTGCAACGGTATAACAAGATAGTTGTGTTAGTTAAACGCTTACTAAATTCTGCTCGTTTCTGATGTAGATGCTCACTGTGCTAACAGTTCAAACAGCCTGTAATCAACCGGGAAGCCACGAGTCCAAACACGACGAAAAGCAGTTATGAATCAGCAAATTAACGGAGAGGCGGAGGGCTACCGATGAGCGGAAAGCCAAATCCTGCGTACTTTGCTGTAAGCCACAGTAAAGTCTACTGTCTTACAGGGATTGCTGCGCAGGTTGCCGCTTCACAAAAACTTTACCAATTCGGTACAGAGAGATGCACCAATAGTACCCATCCAACCGCCCGAAGCGATCGTTCACCGCAAACATTTTTTGGCATCTTGCAACAAGTTAAAATTCCTTCCTAAAAAGATTTCATAATAGCAAGAATCGGGCAACCAAGAGAGGCCACCCGACGCATTTATTCATGTTCTTTACGAACAGTACTCATTGTGTGAGTGGCCTGCCAGCAACTCTAAAAATGATTTAGGTTGATGCCTGCTTCTCTGGCAAAAACAGCCAGGCTTTTGTGTTCAAGGGTTTTAATTGCTTTTGTAGAAAGCCGTAGTTTCACCCAGCGGTTGCCCTCAGCCCACCAAACACGCTTCCACTGCAAATTGACTTCTTGCAGCTTCTTGGTTCGACGGTGGGAGTGAGAAACCGCATAGGCGTTGTTTGCCTTCTTGCCGGTAAGTTGACATTGACGAGCCATAGCAATCTCCGAGGTGTGCGCTGTGACCAACACTTTGTATAGAGTGACCAGCATTCTATCTTACACAACAATTTGGCTATGCACAACGACTACATCAGTACGAGTTCGGACAGTCAATAGTTTGGGATCGAAGAAGTTGCAGGAGGGGAGAGGGAGTGGGGTAGAAGTTTTGAGTTTGCTTCCTCTGCTCTCCTTACTCCCTCAGCTTCCCTCACTCTTAACCTTAAGAGGCGGTGCGATCGGTCAACTTGGTCAAAACTGCATTCGATCGCTCAACAAACGCTTGCATACCTTCCGCGTCAAAGCCCTTCTGCGCCATGAGTGCCAGATCGTAGACGTGATGACAAATCAGGTCTGCCAGTTCCGCAGAGGGTGATTGGCCTTCGCTTTGAATGATGGCTCCCTGACTGAGGCTCACGAGATTCTGAATGAGCGGGTGAGAGGTGTTAACCAGAAGAATATGCTCTTCGGGAAACTGTACGGCTTGCTGTTGCATGAGTGCAGTCATCTCCTGCATCCGCCGCAAATGTTCTGGCAAGAGCACCATCGCTGGTGGTACGCCCTTCGCATCGCTAGACTTGAGCGCTTCGGTACGAACGGTGAGCTTGGGTTTGTTGAGCGCTTTTTGGAAGAGTTCTTTGATGCGATCGCTCCGAGTTTGATTTGTGGTCGGGTCAACAATATCGGCAGGCTTGTCTTTGTCGATCAAGGTATCATCCAAATCTGCATCCACCCGCGAGAATTTCACGTCGGGATGCTCACGCTCTAAGAAGCTGACAAAGTGGCTATCGATGAATGAGTCCATAAAGAGGACTTCTAGCCCTTGCTGTTTGTGAAGCTCTACGTAGGTCGTTTGTGCCACTTCATCGGTGCAGTAGAACACGCGATTGGGGTGATGCTCTTTGTTGCGCTCCAAGTATTCTTTGAGGGTTGTGTAGGGTGTGGGATGTGGGGTATGGGGTGTGGGGTCAGAGGTGGAAGGGTTTACGTCTTGCCATGCATCGCCTTCTGCCGATTGAACCTCAACTTTTGGCGCTTCAGTTTTTGGTATGTCAGACCCCTCACTTCTCTCACCTCTCACCTCACCCAATTTTGCAGTGGTGCGGTAGATCAGAATATCTTCGACCTGTTTCTTAAATTTATCGTCGTTGATGGAGCCAAACTTGACGAAGGTACCGAGGTCTTGCCAGCAGCGGATATATTCGTCGCGGTTGTCGCGGTAGAGTTCTTTGAGGCGATCGCCCACTTTCTTGGCAACGTAGTCGGCAATGCGGCGGACGGTGCGATCGTTCTGTAGGAAGCTGCGGGAGACGTTGAGCGGAATATCCACACTGTCGATGACCCCACGCAGAGGCAGCAAAAACTTGGGAATGACTTCTTCGCAGTTGTCGCTGACGAATACCTGGTTACAGAAAAGTTTGATTTGTCCCTTGGTGGTGTCAACGTCGGGCTTGAGTTTGGGGAAGTAGAGAATGCCGTTGACGACAAATGGGTAATCCGTGTTGAGGTGTACCCAAAGTAATGGCTCCTCCTGGAACGGATACAGGTAGCGATAGAACTCCAGGTAGTCCTCTGACGTGAGCGAACTGGGAGATTCTTTCCAGGGAGCCTTCTGACGATTGATCTGTTCGGGCGCTTTGATTTCGGGGGTTTTACTTTCTGCCGGAGCTTCCGTAGCTGTGTCAGCAGTCGATTCTGTCGTCGCTTCGGGAGCAGTAGCCTCTGGAGCAGCTTCGATGACTTCTAGTTTGATCGGAACGGGCAGAAAGTCGCAGTAGGTCTTGATCAGCTGCCGAATGCGATATGGCTCCAGGTATTCCTGTTCTTCGTCCTGGAGGAAAAGTGTCACTGTGGTACCACGATCGCTCCGGGTCGTTGAGGCACTCAGCTCAAACTCGGTAGAACCATCGCAAGACCAATGTACAGGCTCGGCCTCTGCTTTGTAGGAAAGGGTGTCAATCTCGACTCGTTGCGCCACCATGAAGGACGAGTAGAACCCTAGCCCAAAGTGACCGATGATTTGCTGATCGCCAGCCGCTTTGTACTTTTCGACAAATGATTCGGCACTGGAAAAGGCAACCTGGTTAATGTATTGCTTTACTTCATCCGCCGTCATGCCGATACCCGTGTCGGAAACAGCCAGGGTTTTCTGAGCCTTGTCGATCGTGATGACAACTTCAGGTTCGCCCAGATCGCCAGCTAATTCGCCCGAATAGGACACCATTTTGAGCTTTTGGATCGCATCGACGGCGTTAGAGACAAGCTCTCTCAGAAAAATTTCGTGGTCTGAGTAGAGCCATTTCTTGATAATGGGGAAAATATTCTCAGTATGAATACTGATATTGCCCTTTTCGAGAACGGTCGTCATAGGTGATACTCCAAGTTTCTCTAGCGGATTGAACGCAGCAGATTGATGACGGAAGGAAGAGACACCAGCGTTAACTGGCTAATTGCTTTCGATTGTACTGAGAGGTTCGTCTGACTTGCAGATGCGGATTTCCCTACCTGAGGAGAGATGAGGAAGCAGGGGGAAATGGGGAAGCAGGGGGAGAGTTGTGAGTTTTGAGTTGATGGAGCGGTCAGCCGTCAGTCTGAGAGTTGTGAGTTTTAAAATTCAGAATTCAGGAGTCAGTTTTTTTAGCCTTTTTCCTTCTACCTTTTCCTTCCGCCCTTTGCCTCCTGCCTTTATAAGGAATGGGTGTAAAGCTGCATGACATCGGCGATCGCCATGCGGGACTGAGCACCTAACGTTAAGGGCGAGGTATGTCCCCGGTTGAGATGATCGGCAGCGGCGCAAGCAATCATAGCGGCATTATCGGTACAAAATTGCAGGGGAGGAAAAAGAACGCGCAGGTTGTATGGCTGAGCGGCGGCTTTGAGATGTTGCCGTAAGCCGCTGTTGGCAGCAACCCCACCACCAACGACGATCGTATTCAGTCCATAATCGAGGGCACAGGCGATCGTACGTTTGGTTAAGGCTTTGGCAACGGTCTCCTGAAAGCTAGCAGCAATGTCGTCTACAGGGAGCAATTCAGTTTCCTGTTCGAGCTTTTGGGTGAGCCTGAGTACGGCTGTTTTTAAGCCGCTAAAACTGGAATCGTAGCGATGAAAGCCGCCTGTCGGTAATGAGACTTGTCCTTCTGGTAACGGAAAGGCTTTGGGGTTGCCTTGTTGAGCGAGGCGATCGATCACGGGGCCACCGGGATAGCCCAGGTTCATTAATCGTGCCACTTTATCAAAGGCTTCGCCGACAGCATCATCGCGGGTTTGTCCTAACGTTTCGTAGTAACCACAATCTTTGACGTAAATCAGGCTTGTGTGACCACCGGAGACGAGTAAACACAGAAAAGGGGGCTGTAAATCACTTGCAGTTAAGTAAGAAGCGTAGATGTGTCCTTCGAGGTGATGCACGCCAATGAGCGGCTTTTGGTGCAGCAGTGCTAGCGTTTTAGCGGTGGTTAGCCCGACGAGCAAGGCACCCACCAAACCGGGCGTGCAGGTAGCGGCAATCCCATCAACGCCAGCCCAATCGAGGGCAGCATCTTGAAGCGCTTGGTCGATCGCGGCATTAACAATTTCCACATGCTGTCGCGATGCCACTTCAGGCACGATGCCACCATAGGGCTGATGAACTGCAATCTGAGACGAAACAACACTACTTAAAACTTCACGATCGTTGACGATCGCCACGGCTGTTTCGTCACAACTTGTTTCAATCGCCAAAACCGTCACCATTTGCTGGTACCTTTTTGAAGGTATAAACTGCCTCTTGTAGCTTAGACTGCATCAGGGGTCGCTTCAAACGGCACGATGCTATCTCTAGTAAACCGACCGTTGCAAGACCTCTAACCTGTTTGACCAAGCGGTTTGTGCGAAAAGATTTGTGTTTTGTTTTGTGCGTTTTGTAATTTTAAAGAAGGGAAACAATTCCATGCAACGGTTGTTTGCTCTAGTGCTCGTCGTAATGCTCTGGTTCGGGTTTGTCTCCATCCCGCCAGCTCAGGCTTCTAACCTAACACCTTGTAAAGATTCTGCTGCGTTTGCCCAGCGAGCGAAGGATTCAGTCAGTGCGACCGCAAAACAGCGGTTCGACTTTTACGCTAATTCTGGCGTTCTGTGTGGCGAAGAAGGACTACCTCACCTAGTGGTTGATCCAACCGCCGCTCATGCAGGTGAATTCGCTATTCCAAGTATTCTTTTCCTCTACATTGCTGGCTGGATTGGTTGGGTCGGTCGTGCTTACCTCCAAGCAGTCAAGAAAGGCTCGTCTCCTGAACAAGATGAAATTATCATCAACGTTCCACTGGCGCTGAAATATGCGCTCTCTGGTTTTGCTTGGCCTTTGGCAGCAATCAAGGAGTTTACGACGGGTGAACTGACCGCGAAAGATGACGAAATTCCCGTTTCTGTTCGCTAGTTTAGCCTCTCTGTTTGGACATGAAAAGGGAGTGACGCATTCGGTAACCGTTCGATCGGTGCAATTTGCGTCCTTCACCTCATCGCCAATGTTCGCAGCGAAGTGGTCGTAAATTGAGAGTCGAATTTTCAGTCTTCAGGAGAACACTTTATGCAGTATTTCATCAAGTATCTTTCAACCGCTCCTGTGATCCTGACCGCATGGTTGGTGATTACCGCAGGCATTCTCATTGAGTTCAATCGCTTCTTCCCAGACTTATTGTTCCACCCGATGCCATAAGCAGTCTATGGAACGATCGTGCATGGATCTAAAGTCTATGTCGATCAAAACAGAGGGTGCGATCGCCGACGATCGCACCCTCTGTTTTAGGCGTAACCAGAAGCTAGCTGCTCGAAAAACAAATGCATGCAGCACAACACACCGGGATGATACTTCGGTCTAAAATTTGGAGTAGTAATCTTTGAGTGAGCAACACCTGACTTTGATAGGATCGTTGCGATCGCTAGGGGAGTGAGAAGACTGATGACAACCCGTAAGCCTGAGCAGCAGGCAAGCAGTAGCAAGCCAACACCATTGAGTCAACGGGCGGCGATCGCACCCAAAAGTGCCGTCATACCCTCTTTAGCACCCCAATTTGCTTATGCTGCTGGCGATCCACAGGAGGGCAATCTGGCAACACCTATCAATAGTTCCAGGCTCACCCGGTGGTTCATCAATCAGCTCCCTGCCTATCGTTCAGGAGTATCTCCGTTTCAACGAGGGCTACAGATTGGCCTTTCACACGGGTTTTGGCTTTTAGGGCCGTTCGTGGCATTGGGGCCTTTGCGCGATACAGGGTTAGCAATCTTTGCAGGGCTGCTTTCGACGATTGGGGTAATTATCATTGCAGTGCTAGCGCTCTCGGTTTATGCCGAAAGTTCGCCTCCACCCCCGATCGCAACACTCACGACACCCCAGCCGCCTTCTGAGTTGGGTAAGCCTCAAGGCTGGCAGGAACTTGCTCACGGTTTTCTATTTGGTGGCCTTAGTGGGGCTGTTTTTGCTGCCGTCTTACTGCTGGTTTACAGACTATAAGCCTGAGAGTGAGCCAATAATTACGCAGTTTGACCAAAACCTCGGAGGTTTAAGCCACTACGTGAGTCCCGCTGCCGATGCTTGGTAAAACTTCCGAGGTTTGCGATCAAGTCGATCGAGCTAGCAGGCGGCTGTAGCAAATAATGTTTCCTCAATGCGATCGAGCGCTTTAGCAAAATCATCGTTGACTATGCAAATATCAAACTCATCAGCGGCTTCAATCTCAGTCCGGGCGCTTTGAAGGCGACGAGCGATCGCGTCCTCACTATCTTGCGCTCGACTCCGAATGCGGTATTCCAACTCTAGCAAAGATGGCGGCAGGATAAAGATTTGCCGCGCATCAGGAAAGGTTTTGCGGATTTGGCGTGCGCCTTGCAGTTCAATTTCTAAAATGACCCGCCTACCATCACGAATTTGTTCTTCAACGGCGTGGCGAGGGGTGCCGTAGAGATTGCCCGCAAACTCTGCCCATTCCAGCAACTCACCATTGCTAGCCATCCGCTCAAACGCGGTACGGGTGACAAAGTAGTAATTTTTGCCATCGATTTCGCCAGGACGAGGCGATCGCGTGGTCACTGACACGGAAAGATACAAATCTGGATGACGCTGAATGAGCGATCGCAGGAGCGTACCCTTGCCAACTCCACTGGGTCCTGTCAACACAATCAATGCGCCCATATAGCTTTCCATACTCTCAGTGACAATAAACGTCAGTAGCAATGATGACCATCAACCGCTAAGTTAATAATTCTTTATTTTCAACTACAGATCATATTCTGGCAACACATCCGTAAAGTTTTAAATACTGGTCACAAAGGCGAGCCGTCTTTGAGCATTGAGAAAGGCTACTGGGCAGATGCCTAATAAAACGGTGGTCTAGCTTCAGACCCCTGTGCTTGTGACTTATTCACTATGAGTGTCTTTACTTACAATGAATCGATTGGCGACCGTCTCTGGTTGAATGGCTGACAGAATAACATGCCCAGAGTCTGTGATGATCACGGCTCGTGTTCGACGACCATAGGTGGCATCAATCAACTGCTTGCTGTCGCGCGCGTCACTGATGATACGCTTGATGGGTGCGGATTCTGGGCTTACGATGGCAATTACCCTGCTTGCAGAGACGATATTGCCAAACCCGATATTGATGAGCTTAATGTCCATAAGGACTAAAGTCAGGGGTAGGAGGGCAAATGATCGCAACCTAGTCTTCTATCCTAGTTCACAAAAAAAGTGCGTCACCAGGTCAAATTGCTGAAAGTTGATTGGCTCGATCGCCTCCTTCCGTCAGGTTTACGTTCCCCCTTACACCTCACCTCTCTTGCAACCCGTTGATTTTACTGCCCTCACTGCGATCGGCGCAGAACTGCGAGCCGCATGGTTGCCTGCCCGTTTAGAACAGGTTTACCAGCGCGATCGTCATACCGTGTATTTGGGCTTACGCACCTTCAAGCAACGTGCCTGGTTATTGCTTTCCTGGCATCCTCAGGCGGCACGGCTATGTATCAGCAGTGCTCCACCACGGACTCCCGATACCTTTACCTTTAGCCAGCAGTTGAAGCATCAGTTAGGCAACCTGGCTCTCGTGTCGATCGCGCCGATCGCACCGTGGGAACGTGTTCTTGATCTCCAATTTGCACAGCGTCCGGGAGAGCCAGCGCTATGGCATCTCTATGTCGAAGTGATGGGGAAGTACAGCAATGTGGTGCTGGCGAATCAGGATCACCAGATTGTAACCGCCGCCCATCAGGTCAGCGCTCAACAATCGAGCGTGCGCCCTATTCAAACAGGAGATCCCTACGAACTGCCCCCACCCCTGACCGATTCCACACCGACCTTGACTGAACCGTTCGATCGCTGGCAGGAGCGGGTGGGCCTCGTCCCTGGCCCTCTACGACGCACATTGCAGAAGACCTATCGAGGGCTGAGTTCGGCGCTGACCCTATCGCTGCTTCAGGCTGCAGAGCTTAGCCCAGAGCAATCTACCACCAGCCTCAGCGCCGACGATTGGCAACGGTTGTTCCAGCACTGGCAAGAGTGGCTGCAAGCGTTGACCAATGAGACCTTTCAACCCGGATGGACGACTGATGGCTACACGGTGCTGGGGTGGGGCATGACACAAACCGTCGATTGCGTCCAGTCCCTCATCGATCGTTACTACACTCAACAGCTAGAACAGCAAGCATTTGTTCAACTCCGTCACCAACTTACGCAGAAACTCCACACCATTCTGGCAAAGCTGCGCGTGAAAGCAACTGTCTTTCAAACGCGGTTGGAGCAGTCGGATGGAGCCGATCGCTATCGTGAGCAAGCTGACCTGCTGATGGCGAATCTGCATCACTGGCAGTCCGGCATGACAACCATTACGTTACCCGACTTTACGACTGAGCAGCCTGTCACCATTCCCCTTAACCCCGAAAAGAATGCCGTCCAAAATGCACAAGCGTTCTATAAGCACCATCAAAAGCTGAAGCGCGCCCGGAACGCGATCGCGCCGTTGCTGACAGACGTCAATGCCGAAATTCACTATTTAGAGCAAGTCGAAGCGGCGATCGTGGAACTGGATACTTACCAGATGGCTGAAGACCTGAACACTTTGGATGAAATTCGTGATGAGCTGATTCAACAGCAGTATTTGCATGACCCAGAGTACCGCAACGCGAACCTGACGCCAAAAGATACGCAAAGCCATCCCTACCGCTATACAACACCCAATGGACTTGAGGTGCTTGTGGGGCGAAATAACCGTCAGAACGATCAACTCACGTTCCGAACGGCGGGAGACTACGACCTGTGGTTTCATACGCAGGAAATTCCCGGTAGCCACGTCTTGCTGCGCTTAAAGCCAGGGATGGTACCAGATGCGATCGATCTGCAGTGTGCGGCGAACCTGGCAGCATACTACAGCCGTGCGCGTCAAAGTGAGCAGGTGTCTGTTATCTACACGGAACCGAAGTATGTCTACAAACCCAAAGGTGCTAAGCCAGGGATGACCGTTTACAAACACGAGCGAACTCTCTGGGCACAGCCTCGTCTGGGAGAACACGGTAGGCAGCCAGGTAAGACGTGAGGAGTGAGGAGCGAAACGCCAAGAGAAGTTGTGCTTTGGAGCTTTGAGCCTTCCCCTCCCAGATGTAGAAGCTAACATTATCGATCACACCACCTTATGGAAGGTTTAAAGTCAGAAAACGTGAATTTTTATAAAAAAATGTTTGTGTATCTTGCTACAATGAAGCCGAAACGAGGGAATACTAAAAATTAGTAACCCGCTGTACGTTTGGGAACGCGCAGCTTGTTTCCTCCAATTCGAGAGAGCAACGTATTCGATTGTTGGACCAGCCCTTGCGCTGGTCTTTTTTTATGGCACTAGAATCAGGCTGCTTCATAATCCCAAGTTGATTTTCAAATGCCCTACACGGCTGGTTTGAGCAATCAGAAGTCAGAAGGCGTTATAACTCTTGGCTGCTGACGCTTGGCTTCTAACTCCATGCCCAAGCCATCTGCCACCAGCACTCATTAAAACGGTATAACCAGTGGCGATCGCCGCTGTAGTTTATAGTGACACCAGGCCAATAGAGTTCAGTCTTTAAACAGAGTGCAGGTGAGCGGCTGTGGCATTGAAGTATGCGCTGGTGCATGAATGGCTCACGCCACTAGCAACCGGTGGTTCCGAACTGGTTGTGCAGGAGATTCTTAAGGGTGTGGATGCCGATGTCTATACACTCATTGACTTTGAATCGACGAACCCTGAGAGCTACCTCTTTAAACGCACGATCGGCACCACGTTTTTACAGCACTTTCCCTTCGCCCGTAAGGGTGTGCAGAAGTATTTACCCTTCTTGCCGCTGGCGATCGAGCAGCTTGATCTACGAGGCTACGATGTCATTCTTTCGTCCTCTCATGCCGTTGCTAAAGGCGTTTTAACCAGCGCGAATCAATTACACGTGTGCTATTGTCATGCACCCATGCGCTACGCGTGGGATATGACCTTTGACTATTTACGCAGCAGTACTGCTGGCAGGGGCATGCAGGGATGGCTCACCCGGTATCTGCTCCACGGATTGCGCCAATGGGATGTACTGTCGGCAAATCGGGTCGATTATTTCATTGCCAACTCGCACCATACAGCGCGGCGGATCTGGCGTTGCTACCGCCGTCCTGCTGAGGTCATCTATCCACCTGTAAATACTGAGAGATTTGGCTTTCAGCCGCAAAAGCAGGATTTTTACGTGACCATTTCGCGCTTGGTAAGCTACAAAAAAATTTCGCTTATTGTCAAAGCGTTTAACCAGTTGGGCTACCCCTTAGTTGTGATTGGTGAAGGGCCAGAACTTAAGCAAATTCAGCAGCTTGCTCGATCGAATGTGCAGGTGCTGGGCTGGCAGGCCGATGCGGTTGTTGAGCAATATGTGGCGCAGGCAAAAGCGTTTGTTTACGCGGCTTTTGAGGATTTCGGCATTGCGCCTGTAGAGGCCCAAGCCTGTGGCACTCCCGTCATTGCCTATGGGCTTGGGGGAACTTTGGAGACGGTGCGGGATGTCAAACAATATGGTGAGACAGGTACAGGCTTGCTGTTTTATGAGCAGACGGAGTCGGCAATCGTAAATGCCGTACAAACGTTTGAAACGTATCAAAAAATACTAAACCCAGAAGTCATCCGATCGCACGCGCTCTCCTTTAGCCCTAGTGTTTTTCAAGAGCGTTATCAACGCTTTCTGGAACGCTGTTACAAGGAATTTCAGGAACGCATCTCACCTTAAAGCGAAACAACAAGCGGTAGAAAGCAGAAGCAAGCAAAACGCTTACAGGCTGGGCTGTCGCTATCTTATTTGATGCTTGATTGATGCTGCTCTTCAGTTTGTAATGCGATCGTCTATTTTTGCGATCGTGCCAGTTTTTCAACTGAATTAGCGGCAAAAACTATGTAGATAGGGTGAGTGGCTTTATGATGAGGAGTGTGTGGTGTGGATGTGTGAAGGAGTAAAATGACTGCCGAAAGCCAATTAATCTCTGGCAAAACAATTCGTGCATTCTTAAAACGTGGGTTTGTGCCACTGTTTGAGTATGCCTTGGATGGAGCGTTTGCTAAACGGCTGTTTGATGTTGCATTTTCCCTGACGATTCTGATCGTGTTTGCCCCGGTTTACCTGCTGCTGATTGTTCTCATTGCGCTTAGCTCTCGTGGCCCCATCTTTTACATTCAAAAGCGCGTTGGCAGGAACTATAAACCTTTCGGCTGTATCAAATTCAGAACGATGGTGCGAAATGCCGATGAGGTACTGATGGAAATGATGGAAACCTCGCCAGGTTTGCGTCAGGAGTTCAAAAGCAATTTTAAGCTGCGTCGTGACCCCCGCATTACTCGTATCGGGCGCTTTTTGCGCATTACGAGTCTGGACGAATTTCCGCAGTTCCTGAACGTGCTGAAGGGCGACATGAGTGTAGTAGGTCCTCGTCCAGTAGTCACGGAAGAGCTGGAACGATACGGCAACGCTGCCGATCGGGTGTTCAGCATTCGACCAGGTATCACTGGATTGTGGCAAGTCTCAGGACGGAATGATATTCCGTATCCTAGACGGGTTCAGATCGATGTCTACTACGTCAATTTCCGCAGCTTTTTAATGGACTTGTGGATTGTCTCTAGAACGATCGGCGTCATTCTTTTCCCAAAAGACAATGGAGCCTACTGATCATTGAGAGTCTGAATCACTAAGAGCCTAAAGGTATCTCAGTGCGTTGGCGTTGGCGATGATCTCGCTACCGCAAGCAACTTTGTGACTGTCAAACTTAAAGTAGAGGCACCATAGAGCTCATTAGTGAACGCTGTTTAAATGCCGTTTTCAACTGCCTTCAAATCGATCGCGCTCCTGCTGACCCCCAAGCGGTTAGCCATTCTTGAGGCTATTCTGATTGGTTTGGTCGCGGCACTGGCAGCCGTGCTCTTGAAGCAGAGCATTCATTGGTTAGGCGGTTGGCGGCTTAAAGAAGCGCTCATACTTCCTGTATGGCTGCTGATACCAACGCTCGGGCTAGGCGGGGGTCTTTTAGTCGGTTTTTTGGTCAACCGTGTAGCACCGGAGGCGTTTGGGAGTGGCGTGCCGCAAGTGAAGGCAGCGTTAGCGTACTTGCCGATTCCACTCAACTTGCGCGTTGCGGTGGTTAAGTTAGTGAGTACAACGCTTGCTCTGGGTTCTGGGTTTGCATTGGGGCGCGAGGGGCCTACTATTCAAATTGGGGCCGCGCTGGCAGCCCAGTTGAGCCGCTGGGTGCCTGCATCGCCTGAGCATCAGCGTCAACTGATTGCCGCAGGAGCCGCTGCGGGGTTAGCGGCTAGTTTTGATGCACCGATCGCAGGTGTAATGTTTGTCATCGAAGAGTTGCTCCAGGACTTCTCTCATCTGACCCTGGGTACTGCCATTCTGGCCTCGTTTATTGGTGGGGTGACCTCTCGTGTTTTAGCAGGACCAAACCTGCATTTGGGCGTTAACCCGCTGAACTACCACACCAGCTTTTCGCTGCTAGAAATTCCTTTTTTTCTGGTGTTGGGTTTACTGACAGGGGTTTTGTCCACGGTGTTTAATCACGGCATTCTAAATAGCATTCGATGGAGCCGACGCCACTTGCGGATCAGCCCGATGTGGCGGATTGGGCTGGCAGGTCTAGTAACGGGAACTGCGATCGCCTTTTTGCCTGTATCCTTTCGAGATAGCTATACGCTGGAGGTCTTTCTTACCAGTGGTCAGGCAGATTGGCGCATGGCTGCTTTTGCCTTCGTGGTGCAGTTTGGCTTGACGATGGTTGCCTGTGGGGTAGAGGTGCCAGGGGGGTTGTTTGTACCTAGCATGATTTTGGGTGCTTCTCTGGGGCATCTGGTGGGTTTAGCGAATCACGCTGTACTGGGTGGTGATCCCGTACTTTATGCTCTAGCAGGAATGGGTGCCTTTTTGGGAGCATCCGCTAGAGTCCCGATTACGGCGATCGTCATCGTCTTTGAAATCACCACAAACTTCGATTTGGTGCTGCCGTTGATGATCAGCGCGGTGACGGCTTATTTAATTGCAGAGCGGCTGTTTCCAGAATCGATCTATACACATTTGCTAGAGCTAAAGGGCCTTCACATTGAACCAGCCGTTGTACAGGATGGTCTTTGGGCAAGGTTGACAGCGGCTGATGTGATGCAGCAGAAAGTCGAAACCCTGAGCAGTCAGATGACGTTAGATGAAGTCGTACAAGCCTTTGCGCGATCGCACCATCGCGGCTTTCCGGTCGTGGATGACAGTCGGTTAGTGGGCATTGTCACCCTAACCGACTTAGACAAAGTGACGCAGCGACAGCTTCCTGGTACGGCTGTGCTGAAAGAGATTATGACCCCGCAACCTATTACCGTCAGCCCTCCCGATACGCTGAGCCACGTGCTTTACCTCCTGTCGCGCTATAAGCTGTCTCGTCTGCCAGTCACTGACCACCGCAAACTGGTTGGGATTATTACCCGCAGCGACATTCTACGGGCTGAGTCTGACCAGCTACGCGGAGGCGATCGCCTGGGTTCACGGGTAGAACCGTCTTACGTCGTCTATCAAACGCGTGCACCCGCCACGGGTCGAGGTCGCATCCTGTTGCCGCTCAGCAATCCTCAAACGGCAACGCGAATGCTCAAGCTTGCCTTTGCGATTGCACAGGAGCGTCATTACGAAGTTGAGTGTTTGCAGGTGATTCCTGTACCGCGTCACAGTTCGCCAGCCGAAGTGCCTGTAAACACAACCTTAAGTCGTCGCCTCTTGAAACAAGCCGTCAGGCAAGGGATGGCGAACCGCGTTCCGGTGCATACCCAAATCCGAGCAGCTCAAAGCATTGATCAGGCGATTCTAGAGACGATTGCCGATCGCCACATCGATCTGCTGCTGATGGGCTGGAAAGGCAAGACCTCTACACCTGGCCGCATCTTTGGCGATGTAGTCGATACGATGATTCGGCAAGCCAGTTGCGACGTTGTGCTCGTAAAACTCACGGAAAGCTATGTCACCACTCCAGTACACAGCTCAGATACAGCCTTACCCAATGAAGACAAAGATCATACTCCAGCCTTAAATCGCTGGCTACTGCCGCTGGCGGGTGGCCCCAATTCGCAACATGCACTTAAGCTGCTGCCAGCCCTGGTAACTCTCAGTCAGAAGCCTGAAATTCGCCTCTGCCAAGTCTTTCCGCCCTCTAAAAGCCAGCCTAGCGAGGACTTGCTAGAAGAAGACGCGCGGTTTCTCCGGCAGCGGCTGCAAACCAATGTGGTCACGCTACCTGTCTGTGCAAATTCTGTTTCAGATGCCGTAGTTGATATGGCTCAGAAGGATCAGTGCGATGTGATTGTGCTGGGTGCCAGCCGGGAAGGCATGCTCCAACAAGCCATTCAAGGAAATATTCCTGAAATCATTGCTCGCGATTGTGACTGCACTGTAATTCTGGTCAGAAAAGCTATCGTTACTGGAACTTAGCGCCTACTCGGAAGGAGAAACCGTCGTTTAAAGGCCCGTTTCAAGCAATGCGATCGCGCGCAGCAGCCAATCTCCATGAACCCATACCCAAAACAGCTCATTACATCCAAAGCGCTTTAATCCCTTTCGTTGGCAGAGACTCAGTGGACAAAGGAGAGCCTAATCCACAGGGCGTAGTGCAATTAAAGCTAGATTCGGCGGTGGCTCGATCATCCACTATCTGAGCATTTGTCACAGTCTCAGGGCATCGATCCTCTGCTGAAGCATCTGTCTGTGCCGATTCCTGCATGGCAACAAGGGTTTTTTGTTGCCAAACCATAATATCCTCAAAACTTTTCCACGTGGGAGAAAACGGTGGGATCGCCACACTGCAAGCTGTCCACTCACCCTGAACGGCTACGTTAAGCTGCTGGCAATGCCCTCCACGTCGTCCTTCCGGCTCATAGTAACGACAGCGCCGACAAACGGACGTTTGAGAATGAGAGGTTTTCATAAAAGGAGAGATCTGAAAATGTTATTAAACTCATTCTGAAGTCAACCATTTCTCTAAACTTGGACTTTAAAGCTCTAAAGACTTGATGCTGCGCCTATTTAAGCGATCTGAAGCACAAACAGTCTTTTAGATTGTCTTCATTTTTATGAAATCAAGAGCAACATCTTTAACAGTGGCTTCGCACCAAATGCTTTACAGAGGTCTGTATTGGCCGCAAAAAATGCAGGGATCAAGCCAATTCGCCTTTAGTGTTCTACTTTAAGCAGCAGGTTGCTTGACTACATTAACGAGGCAAACCGTCAGTTAACTACCATAAATCCGAGAACTTGTCATCTGCTTTAAGAGGATGACAGAAAAGTTTCAAAGACTCTTCATTGCCCACTCAATCCTCCAATGCTAGAAGGCTTAAACGTTAAGATGCCCCTGGCATTAAGGGTTAAAGGTGCGGTTTGAGCAGGCACTTATAGCGTTTGAGACATCCTCTAACTGCAACAAAGCTTGATTTAATCTGCTGCAAAAAGCGCAGCCCCGGTTCAAGAAACCGCCTTCGCCAACAGAACCTTAACTAACATCTTGCACCACTTGCAACAAACGCCGTGCAATAGATTGTGGGCTAATGGTACTAAGTCCACCTCAGTGGACTGAAAGCCATCTAGGCGAATCGTTGGTCCACTACCCTTCGGGAAGGCAAAGCCTACAGTGAACTTGACGTACCCCTATTAGCTCGTTCGCAGCGCGTTTCCGTAGCTTTAGCTTCCCGCAGCATGATTTTTAGCTCAGGGTGAGTCAATGCGATCGCCGAGAAGCTTGGAAGATGCCTTCTTGAGAATGGTGCAAGCTCTAAGTTAACCAGGTTCTCTGAGTGATTTATCCATTCATTGTGAGTTAGAAAGGATTACGATGTTGGTGAGCGTTGACTCCTACCATTGTTTCGCTGCGCAAAGAGAGCACATTGACCAGCGCTTTAGTTCGCCAGGTGGCGAGGGGCACTGGCACCGAGGACAACAGGGCATATTTTCGGCACGCGATCGCATGAGAGCACGCCAATGCTGAAAGGCCAGCAGCGGATCGGTGAGTGTCTCAGGCCGTTGCGGCCCAACCGACCGAGTTGTCTTAGCTACACGGCTGGGGTGCTGCTGCCAGAGTTGGGCTTGTAAATCAGTGTTGAACGTCGATCGAGGGGATTCTTGCCATTGCGCGCTGGAAAACCGAATATCAACCAGAGACAACGAAAGAATGGCATTCAGCTTGGTCAAAATACGTTGACGCTCAAACACCAAATTTTGGGACCAGGCAGAGCTTGACGTTGCCACTCGCAGCACGTCGTTGTAGATCGAGAGTGGCCGTGTCTGCACAGCGACAATTGGGCCAACCGCTTCAACCCAGGCTCGGAGCAGCCGCTGGGACTGATGCTGGCCGTGTGATCGGTAGCGATCGTCCAACTGACCCAGAACGTGATCGATAGATTTAAAGGACATAGCATCAATAAAACCATGAAAGAGGTGCAGGAGCGCGTAAAAAAGTGTATAACGTTAGCTCAGCATCTGGCTCAAAAAATGGTCGATCAGTAATGCTGGACGGCAAAGCATCTACTACTATTTAAGGGCAGGTTTAGTCAGGCATGTTGCCCCGCGAGTCAGTGATGACAAACGGCTACACCACGGCAAGCTTAGTCCGCTGGTTTAAAATTCAGTTTATTGAGTTCGCGATCGTCAAGCGGTTCCGCTTCACACACCAGGTTTAATCAGCGTCTTCGTAGGAGGTGCGTAATGCGTCAAAGTTCCAGAGTCGAACCATCGAACCCATCATCTCCAGTCGTTGGGCTGCATCCCCTGCTTAGTCACGCTTTGGCGAATTTAGATATTCAGCTAGAAGATGAGTTAGTGCGGTATAGACGGCAGCGAACCGGGGTCAAACGCACAGCATCTCAGGCTGGCCGCAAACAGCCCCTGCAGCAGCTTGATTTAATTGCAGTGGCAGCAACGGGCACCCAAACTGATGTGGCCCCTCAGCCCGCACCAGCACTGGAAGAACGCCTAGCTGGTGTCGCTAAGCCACCGATCGCGCCAGATGCCTATAAGCCCATACCTGCATTCACCGCTCAATCACAACCGCTGGAAGCACCGATCGCTGTAAGGACAGGCGACCACCCACTGGCTCACCCCAATGCGGCCGAAACCGCCGCACGAGCCGCAGATGCAGACAATGTGCATGCCCTCGCTCAAGCAAATGCTCGTAACCTGGACGATTATCTAGAATCTTCGGAGGAGTTGCTTCGCAGTCTTGCCGATGAGCAGGCCGAAGTTCAGGCCGAGCGAAGCTTCATGCAAAGCTTACTCACCCCACTGGGGTTAGGTTCAATGCTGCTGCTGCTGCTCTCTAGCGCGATGTTTGGCTACGTTATTATGAATCCTTCGAGCCTCAGTTGGCTAGCCGTGCAGCATCGTGGCACCGATTCATCTCCAGGGCAGACTACAGGCACAGCAGCCATAGCACCTCAACCAGATTTAGCCAAGCGTGAACTTCCAGAGCTGAACTTAAACAATCTCGGCACTGTGAACGTTAGCCCTGGCACTGCTGCTTCGCCCAGATCAGTTAAACCTAGCAACAAACCAGCGATCGCAACGGCCAAACCATTAGGCAGCAGTCCATCCACCGCCAATCAACCCAACATTGGTCAGTCCAGCAACGAAGCCTCGTCCACACCAGCCCAAGCGCCCATCGCAACCGCGCCATCTAGCCCTAGCAGACCCTCTTCTATGCTGCCTGCAAGACCACAGCAAGCCGCTATTCCCCGGTTACTCCCCAGCAGAGCACCGGCCCTCCCTAGCCGTCCGGCTCCTAGCAGTGCACCAGCAAGTAATGGCGATTCAAGCTCCTACCAATACAAAGTAGGTATTCCCTTTGAAAACGACCAAACCCTGGAAAATGCCCGCAAAGTCGTGCCTGATGCCTTTGTGCGCACCCTACCCGACGGCAGAACGATCGTTCAGGTTGGTGCAGCCCGCAGCGAGTCTGAAGTGAAGTCGAGTATCGAAGGACTCCGCGATCGGGGACTCCCATCTGCCGAAGTCTATAAACGGTAGGACGTAGGAACCGAAAAGGTACGGTAGGATTGAAGGACGTTTTCAGTTCAAGGTGAGAGCTTTTGAGCTTGGCGGCCTCACTGAAGCTTGAAAACGTCGCTGAGTCAGACTCAAAACTCAACTTGAACGATCTTCAACCTTGACCTATCACCGGAGAGCATCATGGGACTTTTCGATCGAATCATGCGGGTGATTCGTGCCAACCTAAACAGCTTGGTGAGCGGTGCTGAAGATCCAGAGAAAATTCTGGAACAAGCGGTGATGGATATGCAGGAGGAGTTAATCCAACTGCGGCAGGCTGTCGCGCAGGCGATCGCGACCCAAAAGCGCACCGAGCGACAGTGTTCTCAGGCGCAAACGACGGCAGATGAATGGTATCGTCGGGCGCAACTGGCACTGCAAAAAGGCGATGAAGGCTTGGCACGCGAAGCCCTCACGCGCCGCAAATCCTACCAGGATACCGCTGAGGCTATGCGATCGCAGATTGAGCAGCAGTCCACCATCGTGACGCAACTCCGGCAAAACATGATGAAACTGGAAAGCAAAATCTCCGAGGCCAAAACCAAGAAAGATTTGTATATTGCCAGAGCGCGATCAGCGAAAGCCTCTCAGCAAATTAACGATATGATGGGGCGGGTAGGCACTGGAGGCGCGATCGCAGCTTTTGAGCGCATGGAAGAAAAAGTGTTGCAGCTCGAAGCCCAATCCGAAGCCGTCGCTGAACTAGGGACTGACGATCTGGAGAAGCGCATTGCAGCCCTTGGTGAAGCCGATGAAGTTGAAGCCGAACTCGCTGCCATGAGAAATCAGATGACAGGAGGCCCTTCAGCCGCACAGTTGCCAGGCGGCCCAACGCCAGCCAGCGACGCTGATCAAGAACTTGAAACACTACGTCAGCAAATTAGAGAACCTTAAGATTAGCGGCAATTAGCTGGCAGAGCGGTTGTGCTCTAGAGGCTGTCATCAATTACTCATACACATGACTTGCAGCAAGGGTTCCAGCCCCTAGCCTTGTTTATGAGGACGGGCGCGGTAAGGCTAATACTCAAGGTTTTTGAGCTTCATTAATGACGCGCCCTGAGTGTTTGATCAATATCGCATCTTACAGGCGCTTAAACGATCGTGTGTCAACCCACTCTGTTATGGGCATCCTAAAGGCAGATTAGTGCTGAAGGAAAGGGAATGCACATGGTGGCAGTGAGTACAAAGTATCGGTTGGTGACGAGAAGTGACTTTGATGGGCTTGTCTGTGCCGTTCTACTGAAGGAACTGGACATTATTGACGACATCAAATTTGTCCATCCCAAAGATATGCAAGACGGCAAAATTGAGATTACAGAAAACGACATTACAACCAATCTGCCCTACGTTGAAACGGCGCACTTAGTCTTTGATCATCACTCTAGCGAAACAATCCGCAATCAACGTCCCAAGCAAAACTACATTATCGATCCCAACGCCCCCTCTGCCGCTAGAGTTGTCTATGAACATTTTGGTGGGCAGCAGCAATTTCCCAACCTTTCAACGCAGATGATGACCGCTGTTGATAAGGCAGATTCAGCTCAATTTTCAGCAGAAGAAATCCTTAATCCAACGGATTGGACATTACTGAATTTTTTGATGGATGCCAGGACAGGGCTAGGACGTTTCAAAGAATTTCGAGTCTCAAACTACACCTTAATGATGCAGTTGATTGAAAGCTGTAAAACGCAGTCGATCAACGAAATTCTTGCCTTACCCGATGTCCAAGAACGAGTCAATTTGTACTTTGAACAAGAATCCCGCTTCAAGGCACAAATTCAAGCCTGTGCCACCGTGCATAATAATCTCGTTGTCCTTGATCTACGGAACGAGGAAGTCATTTACGCAGGCAATCGCTTCATGATCTATGCCCTTTTTCCACAATGCAATATCTCGATTCATCTGATGTGGGGACGTCAACAGCAAAACACTGTGTTTGCGACCGGAAAATCCATTTTCAACCGCACTTCCAACACCAACATTGGTGCACTCATGCTGAAGTATGGCGGCGGCGGACATGCAAACGCAGGCACCTGCCAAGTAGACAATGATCAGGCAGAAGACACGCTAAAAGAGCTGGTGGCTCAAATTACAGCAGACGGCTAACCAGATTAACTCTTTAGCGTCGGGACATCACTCGCGATCGACGACTCTTTCAATGTTCCTTCTGCATGAGAAGAGTCAAGATGCGCGATCGCGTCTGGCGTACGCGTGGGTATGCCATCACCCTTGTTTGGCGGACTCTCTGAATGGCTGTGCAACCGTGCTGCCAATGCGCCTCTAGACGAACGCACGGCAACGAGAATATCTTTCACGACGACAGCGCTGGGTACGGCGACGATCACACCCAACAGCCCACCCACACGAGCACCTGTCAAAATGGAAACAAAGATCCAGACGGGGTTCAGCCCTGTAACGCTGCCTAAAACGCGCGGTGCCACCAGATTTTCTAAGATCTGCTGCACAATCAGCGAGGCAGCTAGCACCTTTACGCCCAGGCCAATATCACGCAAGGCAACGAGCAACGTGACGAGCGCAATGCCTACAGAACCGCCAAAGGGGACAAGCGCCATCGTGCCGATCGTCAACCCAAACAGCAACCCAAACGGCACTGCCAACCATAAGAAGATCAGGGTCAGAATCGACCCCATACAGGTTGAGAGAATAAACTGGCTCAAAAAGTAGTTTTGAAAGCTGAGTCGCAGCGTTTCCGAAAACGGCTTTTGGACTTTAATTGGCAACCATCCAACCAGGCTATCCCAAAGCAAGTCGCCATTTTGTAAGAGATAAAACGTCAGTACCAGGGTTAGCAGCACATCCAAAAGGCTGGTCACCGTAAAAACAGCCACGCTCAATGCCTGAGCCGCAATGAGTTGCAGTTGGCTCTTGAGGCGATCGTTCACCTGTTCCGCAAGCAGGCTTAAATCAAGCGGCAAGTTTGTACCCTCAAGCTGCTGGTTTAACAGAGTAAGCTGTCGTTGCCCAGAGTCAAACCATTCTGGTAGTCGTGCGACCAACTGACGAGCCTGATCCAACGCACTTGGCAGCAGCGTAATGCCACCCGCCAGCAAGATCGATAGCGCCAGCAAGAAAACCACGATCGCCGCTCTCCCACGGGGCATACCCTGTCGCTGCATCACGCTGACAGGATAGTTGAGAAGAAAAGCAATGAGCGACGCTGCTACCAGAATGACAATCAAAGAATGGAAGTAATCTGCGATCGCCGAAACCGCCCAACCATTCAGCACCAGTAGTGGAGCGGCCAACATCACTAGCAGCGCCTTTGCCACAGGGGACAAGGTTTCCCACCACAGCCGCAAACGCCCTTTATGCACATCATGAGCTTCAGTTTGGTGTTCCGACATGGGCACCCGTTGTTCTTGACCCTACAGCTTCTACCCTACACCCTGCTCTCTACTGGCACCCCTACCGATAGTTAGTAAATTGCAGCGCGACAGGTAGTTCTTCCTGCTTCAAGCGTTGCATGACCGCCTGTAGGTCATCTTTTGACTTGGCGCTGACACGCACGGCATCGCCTTGAATGGATCCCTGCACTTTATTGAACTCATCTCGAATGAGCTTAGTAATTTTTTTCGCGATCTCCTGACTGATGCCCTTGCGCAAGGTGATTTCTTGTCGCACCCGGTTGCCACTCGATGATTCAACCTTGCCGTAGTCAAAAATCTTCAGCGACAGATTGCGCTTAGCCGCTTTCATTTGCAGCAGGGTATGAATCGCATCCAGGGTAAATTCGCTGTCAGTACTGACTGTAATCGTGGTTTCGCCCAGCTCAAGGGTTGTTTTGGTATCTTTAAGGTCGTAACGGCTCTGAATCTCTCGCGTGGTTTGATCGATCGCATTCACGAGTTCTTGTCGATCGAACTCACTTACGACATCAAAAGAAAAGGATGCAGCCATAGGGGGTTAGACTCTAATCGTTGGATTCAAACGTTGGATGCAAAACGTGCTGGATTTAAAGTGGGGTTTCGCTTGCTGCCTGAGTCCCTTAGTCTATAACCTACCGTCCATTGTCTCAAGTCCACCTCCAATCGTCGTGGCACTGATCGTCGCAGTACTTAAACAGACGTGTCCAAATTATCTGCCCACCGCTTGTCCCACCAGGGAACTCTGCCAAACTCTAAACGATGGCTAACACGTGCAGCAGTTTGTGTCAGCGGTTATGTTACCGTTTGCGGTTTACTGTGGTGGCAACAGCAACACTTAATCTTCTGGCCGTCGCACAAGCTGGAACATACACCGAGTCTTTACAACCTTCGCTATCAAGACGTTTGGCTACCAATCACAGCTAGCAATGGCAGTATTGAGCGGATTCATGGCTGGTGGATTCCAGCGGCACAAGCAAAGGCTCCAGTGCTACTGTACTTTCACCACAATGCCATCAATATTGGAGCCAACGTGAGTCAGGCTCAAAAATTCCAGCAGTTAGGCTGTTCAGTGTTGCTAATTGACTATCGCGGCTTTGGGCTAAGTGAAGGCAGCTTTCCAACAGAGTCACAACTGTATGAAGATGCTCAAGCGGCCTGGGTTTACTTGACGCGCGATCGCCAGGTGCCAGCAAAACAAATTTTTATTTATGGTCATTCAGTGGGTGGAGCCGTTGCCATTGACTTGGCTACCAAACATCCAGAGGCAGGCGCACTTATTGTGCAAAGCTCCTTCACTAGCCTACGCGATATGACTAAGCGTTTTGGGCTGTTCTGGGTGTTGCCGATTGACCTGATTTTGCGTCAGCGCTTTGATTCCTTACAGAAAATTAAATCACTCAGAATGCCACTTCTGATCATTCACGGTACGGCTGACCCACAAATTCCAGCCGCAATGGGCCAAGCGTTGTATGACGCTGCTCCTGATCCGAAGCAGATTCTGATCATTCCCAAAGCTGGGCATGACAACAATATGTCCGATCAGTACTACCAAGTGGTCAAGCAATTTATTGCAGCCATGTAGCAGACAACCAGTAAGCAAAAATTAAAGAGCTATGCTCCTCCGCAAGCGTGATGCTCAGCCTGATACTTCTTGCTACATTATTTGTAGTTTAGTGCCGATTTGCTTACACAAAAATGTGACAAATGTAAAGCATTTTCGCTTCGTTTGTCGCCGCAAACTGGTTTGAACGCTAAGCTAGAGACACAAAGCACTGACAGGAGTACCAGTCATGTTTAAGGCGATCGCCGCTTTCAGTACGGTGATGATTCTGACCAGCGCAGCCTTGCCGACATTTGCCCAAACCAAACCAATGGGTTCAGCCGCCGCTCTTGATGGTCTTCAAGAGCGGTCTGTGGCGAGACCTTCCTCAAACGCACCCGTTTCTTCCTCTCCTCAGCGAAGTACTGATGTTCCTGCTGGCAGTGAGAAAGGGTTTCAGTTAAACCAAAAGGTGCAGTTCGTCATCAGCCCAGAGCGCGGTACGAGTCAGGTTGGTGTTTACCCGGCCGACGACCCCTCGTCAGGCAATAGAGTGCAGGTGCTTTATCAGCTTAATCAGCAGTAAGTCCATTCTATACAGTGGTTCTTGATGGTTAAGCCCCAGTTCTTTGAGAACGGATATGGGGTTTAGGGCTTCGACGTGAGCGCTCAGCCGAATGGTGTTGGGTGTGGTGAACGCACGTAAAACGGCTGTAGGTGAAGCGTAAAACGCATTAAAAAGTGTGTTGCCTCTGGAATTGTGATCCACAGAGACAATGTGCTGTTGCCTACAATCTTTGCTTAATTTCACATGTCTTAACTTTGACCAAAGGCTCGGAAGTTTAAGCGAGTACGTTTGATGACGTGCCTGATATTTGATTAAAACCTCTGAGGTTTGCGTCAGTTCTATTTCAGCTTTTGCTTGATAAACGCAAGGATTTGCGTCATCTGTCGCTTCAGACCGTCAATTTCGGCCTGCATTTTGGCAATCTTTTCATTCAATGCCTGCACATCGTCTGAGGGGGCTGCCGCCGCCCCTGATGCTGCTGGAGCAGATGCGACCATTGCGGGACGACGCTTGGCTTTTGCCATAGCGGTTTTGATGGCATCAATGAGTTCCTTCTGGTCAAAGGGCTTCTGGACAAACTCGAAATACTCAAACGGCTCTTGAAGCTTTTCCGTCACTTCTTCCTTGCGGCCAGACATCAGTACTAGCGGAATGGCCTGCAAGTCTTGCTGGATCTGAATCTGCTGATACACCTCCCAACCGCTGAGCCGAGGCAGCAAGAAATCTAACATGATCAGGTTGGGACGCTCTTGGCGGATCAGGTTAAGCCCCTGAACGCCATCTTTTGCCTCCAGGACTTCAAAGTTACCCTTTGGCAACATGTCTCGAACCATGTTGCGGATGACGTTGCTGTCATCAATGACCAGGATCTTGTGACTTGCCACTACTGAACTCCTCTGGTAGAGACTGCAAGGTTAGCGAGTAAGGTGAAAGGTCGCATTGACGATGACACGGCTCAATCTCGCTGAGAGGATGAAACTCTAAGCTAAAGCCCTGGTCAATAAACCAAGGATGGAGACTTAGATAGTAACAACTAAACGACGAGCTGTACTCAAGATTAGACGGTAATCCTGCCGCAGCACGATCTAGTTTAGCCTCAACAGAGCAGAATTGCGTCTGTTAAAGCCGTGACCCGATCGCAAACTGACAGCCGATCTTCTCTAAATCCTTGAGAGGCATCCTTTAGAATTTGAGAAAGCGATGCTGTGTTCATCGTAGTGTGCCCAACTTTATGTCGGCTGAAACAACCTCTTTTGATTCTGTGTCGTCCCATCGCCCTTTAGTGAGTGAAGGACTTCCAGAATGGCTAAAACGTCCAGTCGGTAAAGCAAGTGAGCTTTCAACCGTACAGCGGATTATTAAACAGCGTCAAATTCATACGATCTGTGAGGAGGGGCGCTGTCCCAACCGAGGTGAATGTTATGCCCAAAAAACTGCGACCTTCTTGTTGATGGGGCCAACCTGTACCCGATCGTGCGGCTTTTGCCAGGTGGATAAGGGGCACGCGCCCATGCCTCTTGACCCAGAGGAGCCGCAGAAAGTAGCAGAATCTGTCAGCCTCCTGGGATTGCGCTACGTGGTACTCACGTCCGTTACCCGCGATGATTTGCCTGATCAGGGCGCACGGTGGTTTGCCCAGACGATCGCCGCGATTCGCCAGCACAATCCCAAAGCGCAAATCGAAGTGTTGACTCCAGATTTCTGGGGGGGACGAGAAGGGGGTACCCCTGATGATCTGCAAAAGGCGCGAGTGGCAACGGTTGTGCAGGCACATCCCGCTTGCTATAACCACAACCTGGAAACAGTGAGACGGCTTCAGGAGCCAGTACGACGTGGTGCCAAATACGAGCGATCGCTGCGGGTGCTGAAGTTGGTCAAGGCTCTAAATCCTACAATGCCAACTAAATCAGGGTTGATGTTGGGGTTGGGTGAAACGGAAGCAGAGGTGCTAGAGGCATTGGCTGACTTACGTGCCGCTGGCTGCGATCGCCTCACGTTGGGGCAATACATGCGCCCATCGTTAGAGCATTTGCCTGTGCACAAGTATTGGACACCGATGGAGTTCGATCGGCTGGGAGCGCTAGCCCGTGCGATAGGATTTGCCCATGTGCGATCAGGCCCGTTAGTCCGTAGCTCCTACCATGCAGGAGAAGCCAACTGACGTTGAGGGTGCGGGGAAAGTCGTCGCGCGCTGCAATTGCTCGCTCAAACGTACAGGTTTATCTCTTTAGGTACTACTGCATCCTGACTCTCGGACGTTAAGATTCGTCCAGTGATATTACCAATGTGCGACATTCTTTGGTATTTCTTAAACAGTTGATCTCTAAGGAGTCTCTTTATGACTGCACAGGCTAAGAAACAAGGACCACCTGTCACCAAAACAGGAAATCCTCCCTATCCCTTCCGTACTTTTTGGGCGCTACTGCTGCTGGGAATCAATTTTCTGGTAGCCGCGATCTACGGAGGCTATTTAAATATTTAGCGTGTGCGGCTTCGTTTGTAGCTTGCTCTGAGTTTTTTGTAATTGTGAATTGGGGCTTAAAACCAAAGTGAATGTGAAGTGACTTTGTTTTAGCGCCAGCCGCGTCAATGACGAATTGTAGGCTACAAACGAAGCACCATCAATGGGCTTCAAAGGGTTCCTCTAAAAATGCCCTGAGGGCGAAAGAGCAACACTAGTAACATAATGACCAGAGCGACACCAAGCTTGTACTCGGTTGGTAGCCAGTAGGTGCTCACTTCTTGGGCAATGCCGATGATGATCGCGCCTGCGATCGCTCCATAGGGATTGCCAATGCCGCCCAGAATGACGGCTGCGAACAATGGCAAGATGAGAAACCAGCCCATGTTGGGGCGTACCGCTTCGACTAAACCCAACATGCTGCCGCTGAGCGCCGTTAAGCCACCTGCAATCATCCACGTCCAAATGACAACGCGATCAACGTTAATACCTGTGACACGGGCTAGATCGATGTCATCTGCCACGGCTCGCATCGCTTTGCCAATCCGCGTGTTTTGCAACAGATAGTGTAGTGCCGCGATCGCCACAACTGCCAGCACAGTCACGACAATATCGTAATAGGCAATGCGTAACCCAAATATCGGTAGCGCTTCAGAAACGGGCAGGTTATAGCTCTGGTTGCCGCCACCCCAAACCAGAATGATGCCGTTCCGTAGAAAGAGCGCTAGCCCGATCGAAATGATTACCAGCGTCGTGGAACTGGCTCGTCGCACACGCATCGGTGACCAAATCACCTTTTCGCTCACCAGCACAGCAACCACAGTCATGGCTGCTCCTACTAGCATGGCTAGCCAAATATTGACCCCGGCAGTATTGACCACCAGTGTTAGGTAAGCGCCCAGAGTCATAAAGTCACCGTGGGCAAAGTTAGAAAGGCGTAGAATGCCGTAGGTCAGTGTCAAGCCGATCGCGGCTAGGGCAATAATGCTGCCGACCGCTAGACCATTAACCACCAGTTGAGCAAGTTGAAGATCCATCAGCATTTGTTGAGGCGATCGCTTTTGATTGTGCAGGATAACAGCAACCTTTGGGAAGCGCACGACCCTCTATTTTCTGCTGAGCCTGACTTGCCGCGAGGATTCAGAAGTCAGGAGCCAGAAGTCAGAATGGCTTGCCTCTCCTAACGTTTAGCTCCTGACTATTTATCTGTAACTCACTGCTGTGGACGTTTTGCAGCGGCTATTTTTTCTTCTTTTTCTTGCCCTTTGGCGCTTTAGGCTGAGCCGCTTTGCTAAAGCCTTGAGGTTTGGGTGGTTTCAGTGCGTCGAGTTTTTCGATGATTTGCCGTATTTCATCCAGTCCAGGTGGCATCTTCGGCTTCAGCGCTTCAGGGGCAAAGTCTGACTCTTGCTTGAGTCCCAGTTCGACCTGGATGGAAGCCCAGGTGCCTACCATAAATTCATCGACGGCTTCAGCCGCAAACGCTTGCTCAATGAGCGGTGCTGCTTCGACTGCCTTTAAATCGAGCAAGTCACCAATCAGAATCGTGTTGAGATCGACATCGTTTTCAGCAAACGCCTCTAGCTGCTGTAGCATCGGCGCAACGCAAGCATCACGGTTCTCTGGGTGCGATCGTGCGATGTCTAGCAGGCAGTCAACAGCTGTATTGCGTCCCCAGGTTTCGTGTGAGGTATCGGTCAGGTAATCTACTAGTGTTGGAATGGCGGCTGGCCCCAGCATGGCGTACACTTTGGGCATTTCTTCGGTGACCCAGTCGCTATCATGCTCTGCAAAAAGCTGAGTTAGTGGAGCGATCGCCGCTTCGGCATGCAGTTGCCCTAGTGCTCGCCAAGCGTGAATGGGTGCCCAAACCTCTAGCCGATCGCTTTCTAGCTCCCAAAGCGTGCGATCGGTTGCCATGCGAATGAGTTCCGACACATCGTCTGCCGTCAGGCCAACGGTTTCAGGATAATTGTGCCAATCACGTAAATCCATCTCATGGCAATCCCCATAGGTCAGCAGCTTTGCCACCGGATTGCTGTAAGTGTTAAGGCTCATAAAATCATTAGCTTGCGTTCTCGCTGACTCGCTTGCATTTTAGACCTGCAATGTCCTAGGGCATGCTTTAAAACCCTCGAAAGCCTCCCACCCCCAATTCTGGAGGCTTCCAAACAGGCTTCAAAGTCCCCCAAGATTGGGGGCTTAAAGCCCTTTGGGCATACAAGAAAAGGGAGCAGAAGCTTCAGCAACGAAGCGATTAGGAGCTCTAAAACACAGCCTAGCTAGCAGATGAGTTTTCCTAGTGACTTCTTACGACTAGTACACTGTATATCAAAATCATGCGCAGTTTTCAGGTTCAGGACGGCAAGCAGCCGTAACTGTGAAGGCATAGAGCTAAAGCTTTTAGACCTTCAACTCTATGCCTCCTTTTGTGGGATTAACCTTGTGTAGAGCAACCCTCAATTATGCGTGTGATGAAGGAGCTTTGTGAAGAAGAATTTCAAAAGCCCCCTTCTCACAATCGCAGTAAGAACCGTCCCAGGGCTATATATGATCCTTCAGGTGCGCTTACTGATTTGAGTTGTAACAAACCTTCGCCTTACCAAAGTGCACGCACGCCGCCATTAGAGGGTTGTTGCTGTGAAGTATCACCTGACGTACTTGACCCTGAATTTGTGTCAGATTGCGTGCTTGGTTGAGGAGACGATTGGTAGCTCCCTTGAGGTGCTGTCTGATTTTGTTGCGTGGTCGAGCCGTTGCCTTGGTTTTGCTCGACTTGCTGGCTGGAATTGCCACCTGTAGTTGCGCCTGGTTGGTTTGCGCCTGGTTGGTTAACACTTGGCTGATTGCTGCTATCAGGCGATGTATTGACGCGGTTAGGATTGCTCTGGTCGCGTCCTTCTACACGGTCAGCATTGGGTGGATTGGTCGATGGGTCAGGATTGGTGGGGGCTGCACCGTTCTGTCCACCCGTTCGATCGTTGTTTTGCTGTGTAGTTGAACTGCTGCTGGGGACCCGATTCAAGTCCTCTCCACCGTTGGTAGTGCCAGCGTCTCTACCGCCTGGATTGGTTGGCTTAACCGTTGAAGGCACGTCTTGACTTGTATTTGCGGGAGACTGCTGTGAAAAGCCGGGAAGGCCAATCAAAACGCTCAAACTGGTGACACTTAAGATACCAGTCGCTTTCACGAGTAGAGTTCTAACGTTGGTTCTGTTCATTTGTTTCTCCTATGGGCTTTATCTAAAACACGCGATCGGCTACTTCAGGCGTTTAACCAAACGCTTACCACCTACATTCGTGGCACCTTTTGACACAAGCAACCGAAGTCCGGTCGCACATCTGAGCAAGTAATTAACGGTTGTTCCTTACTTGCTAAAGGTTAAAAGTCCTTGCACACTTATTTCTCTGTCTTAGGGATAAGTCCCTACTGCGTCGATCGAGGTAAAAGAGTATGCCAAAAAAAGTTTACTGAAGGCTCCACGCCGCGAGCGCGATGCAGCCCCACCCAACTAAAAACGCCGTTCCTCCGAGGGGTGTAATGGCACCTAACCATTTGATACCTGTGAGGCTGAGCGCATAGAGGCTACCAGAGAAAATGGCCGTACCAGCAATAAAGGCATATCCTGCAACGCTTAGTGTTGTCGGTGCGCTTTCGGCTCGGCTTAAAAGTACGGCCACCAAAAACAGCGCTAGGGCGTGATACATCTGGTAACGAGCAGCCGTTTCAAAGATGTCCAGGGCACGTTCTGTCAAACGCTCTTTCAACGCATGGGAGGCAAAGGCTCCAGCAGCAACGGCAAGCCCTGCGAGTACAGCCGCAATGGTCAGAAAGACGCGAGTTAAAAGCATTTTGGGCCTCGAAAAGGGTGAGGGGTGAGGAGTGAGTGGTCAGGGGTCAGCATGCTGCATGCAGTTGTTTTTCTGCCTTCTTAATTTTCGATCACCATAACAACGGCACCGATCGACTCCAGTTGCTTTTTGCATTGTTGTGCGATCGCATCACTCACGCCTGTTTGCAGGGGTATTGGTGCCGCTTCCACCAAATCTTTGGCTTCTTTGAGTCCTATTCCAGTCAGTTCTCGCACAATTTTGATGGCAGCAATTTTGTGTACACCTGGTACAGCCTCTAAGATGACATCAAAGGTACCCTGAGCAGAAAGCGGTAGACTGGCGGCTCGCTGTTGAGGCAAGACCGCTCTCGGTTGCATGGTGCTGATGCTCACCGCAGCGCCGATCGCCTCTAGTTGTTCTTTGCACTGTTGTGCAACCGCTTCACTAACACTTGTTGTCAGCGGTGTCGGTGCTGCTTCTACCAAGTCCTTCACGTCTTTGTAGCCTAGTCCAGTCAGTTCGCGCACCACCTTCATGGCAGCAATTTTGTGCACGTCTGGTACAGCTTCTAAAATGACATCAAAGTGGCCGTAAGCAGCGATCGGCTGACCAGGGATAACCCGCTTCGCTTTCGGCTGAGTGTTGCTGTTGCCAGGAAGGTTTACGCCGCCAAGATTGAAGCGGTGAAACATATTACCTTCGTCATCCACATCAAAGTTGGCGCTAAACTCTCTGGCTCGTTCATCCAAGTATGCCTTCGCCAATTCGCCCGTGAGTCCTGTTTCCATCGCAAAACTCAGGGGCGTAATGCGTCCGTCTCCCTGCTTGAGCAGTTTGAAGAATATAGACTGGAGGCGATCATGCTCTTCCCGAGCACTTCGACGCCGACCGCTCAGAACCAGCCAACTACCTAGCGCGCTAGGCGGTATTCCAAATAGGCAGAGTGCTGCTGTAATATCTCCCTTGTCAGTCGTTTTTGGGTTCGCTAACTCAGCCACCGCAAGAAGGACGATCGGGACACCAATGCCTAGCAATACACCCGCCGCTAATTTCGTAATGAGCTTCATAGACCCAAGACCAGACCTAATGATGCCGCGATCTTAGCTTTTAGAAAGTCTAAAGTCTAAAGTATGAATGCTAAAAAATTATCCTTTAGACTTTATCCTTCATTCTTTTTCCCGTGTGACTTCCAATAGGCGCGAGAAGTAGAAGCTCGTTTTGGTCATCGCATTGCGCTGCACTGTCCAGCCTTGGCTTTCGAGAATTTTCACGACATCGGCTTCGCGGTGCAGGTAGGCGCGAGTGGCTTTGCTGGGGCCAGGAAAGAAATCGCCAATCTTTTTTAGCAAGCTATAGGCAAGGGTCTTGGGTGCAAAGCTGAGGATGAGGCGTGACTCTGCTAACGAACCGAGGTGAGAAATCATCGCGGCGGCTTTGTCTTGAGGATAATGGATCAGCACATCCAGGCAGACGACAGTGTGATAGTGACCGCTTAACGTCTCCAAATCCTGTACTGCAAAGGTTGGATTAGTAGATTGTCCCAGTGTTGCCTGGGCGCGTTCCTTCGCTTCGCCCACCATCTTCTCAGAAATGTCGCTGGCAAAAACCGTTGCGCCTGCTTCTGCCAGCGGAATGCTGAGACTGCCGACCCCACAGCCTGCATCGCAAATCGACAGTTGCGCCAGGTTGCCGTCTGCCTGCAACCAACTCAGTACTGTATCAACGGTTTGCTGGTGTCCTGTACGAATGTCGAGCTGTACTTTGTTAACTTCACCATCGCCATAGATTCTGCGCCAGCGATCGAACCCAGTGGCATTAAAGTACTCACGAACAACAGTCTTATCGTCAACAGCAGGCATAGGTTTGGCTTACATGATTTTGCTCACAGCTTCATCCTATTACTGTGCGGGACGGAAACCAAGAGGGGAGTAGGGAGTGGGTAGTGGAGAGGCATGATTTTCTCCTAACGTTCCAGCATCATGCGCTCAACGAGCGATCGCCAAATGCGATCAGGAAGCAACGTGTGTAGCAGTAGAAAAAGCTCACCATGCGGGGAATACCGGAGGCGATCGCTGCGATCGGTAGCTGCTCGATAAATCGCTTTGGCAACGCTGTCTGGTTCTGGCAAGGTGTCGTTAATTCGAGTCATAAATTGCTTCACCTGATTGATCATCTGGTTATATTCAGGATGAATCGCCCAATTAACGCCCTGGTGGATGAAGTTTGTTTTGATGCCACCCGGTTCGATCAGCTTGACTCGAATGCCAAAGGGCTTTAGCTCAAAACGCATGGACTCAGAAAGCCCCTCTACTGCCCATTTTGTCCCGTGATAGGAGGCTGTCATCGGAAACCCAATGCGACCGCCAATGGAGGCAACGTTGATGATGGTGCCATGCCGCTGCTGTCGAAAGAGAGGCAGAACTGCTTGCATTGTAGAAACTAATCCAAACACATTTGTTTGAAACTGTTGCTGCAATTGCTCAGAGGTCACGCCTTCTAGTGGTCCCATCAAGGCGTAACCAGCGTTATTCACTAGCACATCAATGCGTCCAAACTGCCTGAGCGTCTCCTGTATTGCTGTCTCTACCGTGTCTGGTTTTGTAAGATCTAGTGGGGGACAAATGACCTTTGGATCTGTTGCCCAATGACCCGCTTTTGCTGGTGAACGCATCGTAGCGGAGACACGCCACCTTTTTTGGAGAAAATACTTTGCGGTTGCTTCCCCAATACCACTAGAAGCACCTGTAATTAAAACTGTATTGGTCATCCGAGTTTGACTCCAAATGTGATGGCATAGGTAACGGGATTGGCGTACTCAGCAATGTGAAAAATTTTGCTGTCTCGTAGTTCAAATTTGAACAGGTAAACGTTTTTGTACGGCGCACTGGTAGCAGTGACAAAATCGCCGATCGCTTCAAAAAACACAGTATTGTTATCATTCGCAACACTGATTGTTGGGTTGGTAAACCGCACTTGCGCCATATGCGTAAACACCTGCTGAAGATAACTAAGCACAGCATCCTCGCCGTCAAACTGCACTTCAGGGATAGCGCTACCATTAAAGGTCAGCGGTTGTACTAAAGAGACTTGAGCATCAAGCAATGCAGATAGTCCATCCAGATCTTTTTGCTGAACGGCATCTAGAAAGCGTTCAACGATCGACTGATTCATGGCACTGTCATTCCCACAAGAGAAAGTTTTTGATTACCAAAACCATAACCTGTGGAGTATACTCCACAGTCAAGTGGGTGCTAGACGCTTTAGGGAGTGACAATGTTAATCGGCGAGTTGGCAAAGAAAACAGGGCTATCAAAGGACACTGTCCGCTTTTATGAAAAGCTAGGGTTGATTGAGGCGACAACTCGACAGGCTGGCACGAGAGCGTATCTGGAGTTCAGTCCAGAAATGTTAGAGCGGCTTGTTCTCATCACGCAGGGAAAATCGCTAGGATTCACACTCAACGAGATTAAACATTTGATTGAAACGTGGGGAACGGTTTCGATGCCGATGACTGAAAAGCTGAATGTAATCGATCGCAAGCTCGACGAGATTACAGCGAAAATGCAGCAACTTGAAGAAATTAAGTCCTACTTGACTGCCAAGCGTAACCGAATCACTCAAGAATCAGGTGATGATCAGTAGGGACATGGAATTGCCGTGCTCTTGCTTCATAATCTTTGCCAGATGAGTTCTCCATCGTCTGACTGATGCCATCGCAGAAGGTTGGCGGGTTGTCCGATGTAGTCAGTAGGCAAGCCGATCACGCGACGAGGAGCAATGGTAGCAAGGGCGATCGCCTGTTCGGCATTGCAAATACCCCATTTCACCAGATTTTGCGCTCCAACCAGGAGCGATAGCGTTGTCCCAGATAGAGTGCCATCGGGTAAATGAGCCGTCCCGTGTTTGACTTCGATCTGGCGTGTATCCCAGGGGTAGATACCATCGGGTAATCCTAACGGGGAGAGGGCATCGCTGACCAGGAAAACACCGCGATCGTACTCGCTCGATCGCAGCAGAATATCCATCATGGTGGGTGAAACGTGACGACCATCGGCAATCAGTCCACAGGAGACGTTGGGATGGACGATCGCTGCGCCCAGCAAGCCCGGTTCACGATGATGCAGTCCCGGCATGGCATTGAAGGCGTGTGTCACCATCGTTGCGCCCTGGTCAAAGGCTTGCTGTGCTTGAGTTGCCGTTGCTTGCGAATGTCCCAAACTGACAGTAATGCCGAGCGATCGCAAATACGGAATCACCGTGCCCGTCGTATCGAGTTCGGGAGCCAAAGTCATCACTTTAACAATGCTGGCATAGTCACCGAGGATGCGCTTGATGGTATCGATCGTCAGTGGTAGCAGATGTTCAGCGGGATGTGCGCCACGTTTTGCAGGGTTAAGGCAGGGGCCTTCGAGGTGAACGCCGAGGCTTTGGGAGGAGTTTTGAGTTCTAAGTTTTGAGTTTTGAGTTAAGACATTGCTGACAGTAGAGAGCGATCGCTGGATGTTTTCGATAGAGGTGGTGACGATCGTGGGTAGAAAGCCATCCACGCCTTGCTGCCAGAGGAATTGGGCGATCGCTTCCAGTTTGTCGCTGTTGTCTGCATTCAAGTCGGGAAAGGCGAGACCTAACGCGCCGTTAATTTGCAAATCGATACCGCCGAGTGAGAGCCAATCGCCTGCAATGTCAATTTGTTCAGCATCGAAGGATTGTGGCGAGGTCATTGGAGGCATAGGCGCGATCGCTTGAATCGTCTGTTGTTTGATCGAGATTTGCTGTAGCCCGACATAACCAGGTAAACGGGCATTGAGCAGTTCAAGCTGTTGGTAAGCCATAAGAAGGCACCGATGGCGGGTCAAGCACAGGTTGCCTGATAGCCAGGGAAGATGTCAACAAATTGTTTGACATTAAACAGTTTGTAGTGTAATAATAAATTCATCGACAGTTTAGATAAATACTAAGCGAACGCCGATAATCTTATCTCTGACCACTATCAGGAGGTTGACCATGAAACGCTTCATTCTTGCTGGTTTAACCACATTGGCTCTCTGTGCTGCAATGGTTTCGACGGCAAATGCTGATCCAACGGCTTACAACCCGTACCCTGCTGTTAACGCTGCAAACGATCGCGTTCCCCCATCTGATCTTGTTTCAATGGCGCAACGGGGCTACTTGAAGCCGCAAGGTATTCCGGGCTATCTCGGCTTGGCTTCGGCTTATACACTGGGTCAAATTGGTGCGAAAGAAGTGGTACAAGGCGCAGTAACGGCTCAATTGCTGCCTGCTGAAGCCGTGAATGACCAGGGTTATCTAAACCTGGTGGATGCTCAACTGCAATCGCAGGTTAGAGTGCGCTAAAGAAAACAGACCGCCGATTTCTTCAAGAAATCAGCGGTCTAAGAGAAATCGGCGGTTTAACCACCTGCGTTGACCGCGCCAGAGTGTCTTAGCCATTCAGAGAAGGAAAGCATGGCTGCGTCTTTTGACGTTGCAGCAAAATCAACATCACACCCGCCTTCCCCAATAAAGCGAAAGAGCGGTACTCCTTGTGACCAAACTTGAGCCAGGGCATTGAGGGGTATCGATGTCGCACTGCATTTACGCCCTGTAGCGTTGCTCCAAGCTGTTGCCATTTCGTCCATTGTGATCGCATCGCCAACAATTTCAATTGCCTGACCAAGATAGGTCTGAGGCTTAGAAAAGGCTGACGCAGCAACTTTAGCAATATCGATGACAGAAACCATCTGAAGTTTACGATCGAGCGGAAATGGAATGGACAGGCTCAATTGATCAGCCTCTAAACGTACTGGGAAATAGGTCGTTAAATTCTCCATGAAAAACACAGGACGCAAGATGGTTGCAGGCAGTGATAGCTCCGCAATGCGTTCTTCAATGGCTCGTTTTGAACCTAATCCGACGAGACCTTTGGCGCGATCGATGACAGCAGACGCATAGATAAAATGCTGTACTTGTGTTGTCCAGGCAGCATCAGCAACCGCAATGCCCCAGCGTGCTTGACCAACATCTCCCGCTGTAGTGAGAGCCGGTTGAACGCTGTAAACCCCATAGGCATTTTCTAACGCCTTAACGAGTGAGGCAAAATCATCAAAGTCAGCCGTCACAAGCTCGGCACCCAGTTCTGCAAGTGCCTGGGCTTTTGCAGTTGTGGCATCGCGCGCGATCGCCCGAACGCGCCATCCCTCCTGTAAAAGCTGTTTAGCAACTGCATTTCCTTGGGTTCCAGTGGCACCAAACACAGCAATGATCTTGTCAGAGTTCATCAGAATTACTCCACTGACGTGTTGACATCCAGTAGCGTAAGTTGATAAGAACTAAGAAACAAGTACGCACTTTTTAGTAACCATGCTTTATGGTCAACTCAACAGAAAAGCGAATGGCCGACCTCTTTGCCGAAGCTTGTCCATCTCGTCACTTACTCACGCTGATTGCTGACAAGTGGAGCCTGCTGATCATGTTTGCCTTAAAAGACAAACCACGTCGCAACAATGAACTGCTTCGACAAATCGAGGGCATTTCTCAAAAGATGTTGACGCAAACGCTACGAAGTTTAGAGGGTTACGGCTTGGTGAAGCGTCAGGCGTTTCAGGTCGTGCCGCCGCATGTGGAGTATGAGCTGACACCGTTGGGGCAGTCACTCGGCAAAGCGCTCAAGTCTTTGGATCAGTGGCTGGTTGAGAACACCGATCAGGTGATGATTGCACGCGCTGAGTTGGTTGATGAAGCACACGTTCCGCTTGAACTCAAGCACTGATGGCTGACGACAACTCAGACCTCTGATTTCTTGAAGAAATCGGAGGTCTTGTTTGAGCCTGATTTGCTAGGCTGGGCAAACGGTGCAACCGTCGCGATCGTCCTGAGAACGTCTATGAGATTGCCTGTGAAAAGACGCGGTTTGCTGGCAGTGGCGATCGCGCTCTCCCTTTTGATCTGTCACTATGGACAAAGTTGCTCCTCATCCATTGCCATGACTGCCCCCAACCAAACCCCCAGCCAAACATTTGCCTATCCTCAGCCCCACCCGGCGAATCAGGTCGATGACTATCACGGTACAAAGGTCGCTGACCCGTATCGCTGGCTTGAAGATCCCGATTCTGATGAAACAAAAGCCTGGGTTGAAGCTGAGAACAAAGTGACGCTTGGACTGTTGGAAACTATTCCAGCGCGCGATCGACTCAAGCAGCGCCTCACCGAACTGTGGAACTACGAAAAATACGGCATTCCCTTTAAGCAAGGCGACCGTTACTTTTATTTCAAAAACGACGGCTTGCAAAACCAGAGCGTTCTCTACACGCTCAAGTCTCTGGACGATGAACCTGTTGTGTTGCTTGACCCCAACACCCTTTCTGAAGATGGCACTGTGGCGCTATCAGGATTAGCCGTAAGTGAAAACGGACAACACCTCGCCTATGGCTTGTCTACTTCTGGATCTGATTGGCAAGAGTGGAAGGTGCGCGAGGTAGAGGGCGGGAACGATTTGGACGATCGTGTGCAGTGGGTCAAGTTTTCTGGCGCAGCGTGGACGCATGACGGCAAGGGCTTTTTCTACTCCCGCTACGACGAGCCCAACGAAAAATCGAAGCTTGAAGACGTTAACTATTTTCAGAAGCTTTACTACCATCGCCTCGGCACACCGCAAAGCGACGATACCCTGATTTACGAACGCCCTGATCAGAAAGATTGGGGTTTCGGTGGGGGCGTGAGTGAAGATGGACGCTTCTTAATCATTTCCGTCTGGCTAGGCACCGATCCACGCAATCTGGTGTTCTACAAGGATCTGTCCGCTCCGAATGCGCCGATCGTTGAACTCATCAACACCTTTGAAGCCAGCTATAACTTCATCGACAACGAGGGCGATCGCTTCTGGTTCAGCACCGATCTGGAGGCACCGCGCAGTCGCGTGATTGCGATTGATACGAAACAGCCCGATCGCAACCACTGGCAAGAAGTCATTCCCCAGGTCGCCGAGACTCTCGAAGGCGTGGGCATTCTCAACAACCAGTTTGTCGCCTCTTACCTGAAAGATGCCCACAGCCAGGTGAAGCTCTTTGACCTGAACGGCACACCCATTCGTGAAGTCGAATTTCCCGGACTTGGTTCGGTTGGCGGTTTTGGCGGCAAACGGCACGATACAGAAACCTTCTACAGCTTTACCAGCTTCACCACACCTCCTACCATTTATCGCTACGACCTGGTCAAAAACGAACGTCGCCTCTTCCGCAAACCAAACGTAGACTTCAACCCGGACAACTACGAGACAAAGCAAGTCTTCTACGCCAGCAAAGATGGCACGCAAATTCCCATGTTCATCGTTCACAAAAAGGGACTGGTGCTGGATGGGACGAATCCCACGTATCTTTACGGCTACGGTGGCTTTGGCGTTTCCCTCACGCCCAGCTTTTCCGTGAGCGCTCTCGTCTGGTTAGAAAGGGGCGGCATTTTCGCGCAGCCAAACCTTCGTGGCGGTGGTGAATATGGTGAAGACTGGCATCAGGCAGGCACCAAGCTGAAGAAGCAAAATGTGTTTGATGATTTTATCGCGGCGGCAGAGTGGTTGATTGACCACAAGTATACGTCGCCGAAAAAACTGGCGATCGCAGGCGGCAGTAATGGCGGTTTGCTCGTCGGTGCCTGCATGACCCAACGCCCCGATCTCTTTGGTGCAGCGTTACCCGCTGTTGGTGTGCTGGATATGCTGCGGTTCCACAAGTTCACGATCGGCTGGGCCTGGATTTCCGAATACGGCACACCCGAAGATGCCGACGAGTTCAAAGCACTCTACGCCTACTCGCCATTGCACAGCCTCAAACCGGGCACGACCTATCCTGCGACGCTCATTACGACGGCTGACCACGACGATCGCGTCGTTCCCGCCCACAGCTTCAAGTTTGCTGCCGCTCTGCAAACCGCACACAAAGGCGAAGCCCCTGTCATGATCCGCATTGAAACCAAAGCAGGACATGGCGCAGGCAAACCCACTGCCAAAATCATTGAAGAAAGCGCCGACAAATGGGCATTTTTGGTGAAGGTATTGGCGCTTCCTGAGTGACACAAACCTCGGAGGTTTGACTAGCCGTTGAGTCTATAACCAAGCTTGACACTTAAACTTCCGAGGTTCTGGCAAGCGGTTTTGCAGTACGATCGTCCCAAGATGGTTAGCGGTCGATCGCGCACTTACCATGCTGTACCTAGAGCAGGCACCAAATTGTGAGCGAAATATATCTGGCAGATTTTAATGCGTGGATTGCTCAAACAACTCAATTGCTACAAGAGCAGCGCTGGCAAGATGTTGACTTAAAGCACCTCATCGAAGAGGTTGAAGACTTGGGCAAGAGTGAACAACGAGCCATTGCCAGTCAACTCATACCGATTTAAAGAATGACGGCTACAGATCAATCGGTGGGTAGGGGCAAGGCAATGCCTTGCCCCTACAGGATGTGTCGCATTTTCAATTCAAATTGGTATCACTCGTCTTTTACTACATCTGCTCAAGTGGCAATATCAACCGCAACGTCGATCGGATAGTTGGCTAGATTCCATCACGGATGCTCGGACTCAAATTGCACTGGCGATCGAAGACAGCCTTAGCCTCAATGACTATCCCGCAGAACAACTCGAAGCGAGCTACCAACGTGCCCGTCGCCAAGCCGCGAAGCAGACTAGTATCGAGCTTTCGTTTTTTCCAAGTACCTGCCCCTATGCGATCGAGCTAGCATTGGCAGAAGACTGGCTACCAGAGGATGAGTAACCAGCGGGCAGAACGCCTCGCAGAATATGTCCGATCGCTCGGCCTTGATCCAGACAATCTGCCAGAGTAGGAAGGGGCGATCGCATTTCACCCGCAGCTTTAAATACAATCATTGAGAAAAGCGCCGATAAATGGGCGTTTTTGGTGAAGGTGTTGGCGATCGCAAAAGATAAGTGCCAAGACAGAAACTTCTACCTCAGACACGAGGATTTTCAGATTGGTTCCCCTGAAGGTAAATCCCCAGGGGACTTGCGCTCCCCCAGGGGAATTCGAATCGGTCAGAGAATAAGCATTTATACTTATGAAAATAGAGGTTTATGCACCTCTGATACGAGGATTTTCAGACATAACGATCGCGTTCAGCGGACACAGACAACCTTTGCCGCTTAACGAAAAGATCTAGGATGTTCCGCTGCAACACGGTTGTTAGACAGTACGGCGCGGCTCACCGCTTCTTCATACTCCTACCACGACGATTGACCAATCTCAATCAGAACTCCATCTAAATCTCGAACATAAGCAACTGTTTGTCCCCAAGGTTTAACCTTGGGCTTCTCATAAGCAGTTGCGCCTGCCTCCACCGCTGTTGAGAAAGCAGTAGTAACATCATCAGTTTCAAAGCAAAGCTCAATTCCAGGCGGTAGATTTAACAAACTATTTTCCTGGAAGCCTGGGGTAAGATTGGCTCTCACAGGTTCACTGGAAGCGAAATGAAGCACGGCTTCCCCCAATTCCATTTCGGCAAACTGTCCACTTTCATGAATGAATCGTTTCTTCATCCCAAACGCTTTCTCATAGAAAGCAACGGATTGAGGGACATCTTTGACAAATAAACTGGTGTGGGCAAATTTCATCGGGCTTGCTCCTAGAGGGTAACAGCCAAACAATTTGTACAATACAGAGTAGAATTGCGGATGGTCAATGCCTAAACGTCCTCATTTTTTAACCAATCGTCCAGAAAATTCATGCTACTTCCCGATGCCTTGACCGATATCCTGCAATCGATCCACTTGCAGAGCACAATTTTGGGTACGGCTCTCTTCACAGCCCCTTGGAGTGTTCGAATTCCTGACGACGATCATGATGAAGCTACAATTCACGTCGTGATGCAGGGGCAATGCTGGTTATTCCTTGAGTTGCGATCGCAACTGATTCATCTAGAGGCGGGAGATTTGGTTGTTTTGCTTCAAGGTCAAGAACACATTCTTTGCGATGATCCTGCAAGTCCTACAGTAAACCTTGAAGCGGTCATTGCCCGCAAACCCGACCCTGGTTATAAGCAGCTTGCTTATGGCGGCGGTGGTTCACTCTCTCAACTCGTATCAGGAACCTTCAAGTTTCGAGGAGATCGCACTCACAATCCGCTTTTATTAGCCCTGCCAGAATTTATCCATGTGAAAAACGAAACGGGTCAACTGATTCCCTGGCTTGAAACCACATTACAATTCATTGCCTCTGAAATTGAAATTAATCAACTTGGCTGTCAATGTGTTCTTTCTCGTCTTGCAGATGTGCTATTTATTCAAGCAGTTCGAGCTTATGTTGCAGAACTCCCAGTAAATCAAGCAAACTGGCTACGTGCCTTAACAGACATCGAGATTGGTATGGCTTTATCCCTTATCCACCATTACCCTAACCGTGCTTGGACGGTTGCCTCACTCGCTGAACAACTTTCAATGTCTCGTTCTACTTTTGCGGAGCGATTTAATCAGTTAGTGGGTCAGCCACCTGTGCAGTACTTGACAACTTGGCGAATGGTTAAAGCAGCAGAACTATTGCGAGAAAGCCAATTTAGAATTCGAGAGATCGGTGCTCAGGTAGGCTACACATCCGAAGTTTCTTTCAGTAAAGCATTTAAGAAATGGGCAGGAACGGCCCCAGGAGTCTATCGCCGGACGTATTACGCACAAAACCACATTGAAAGTAGTGCTGTCTAACGTCGCTGTTGAGCGGTTGCTAGCAAGCTCTGGTTCGATACCCAAGATCTTTCGCCAATCCGCTCCAACAGAATTGTTCGACTGCGCGTTGGCTCTCTACTGACCTAGATAGTGTGTCTCGATCGCCTCTTCTGCAATCTGCCCATCAACTTTACCAACCTTGTAAACTTTAGCGTGAGAGCGTGAACTGACTGCACAAGCAAACTCGCCATCAACAAAATGTGCAGCGGCTCCGTCATCCGCCGCATAGCCACTGATGATCTTATCCTCACTCAATAATTTATGCAGAGAGGGTCGTCGCTCAACTTCCCCATCGTAGTGAGGACAAAAACTTCCTCGAATAATTCCCAAACATGCTAACACCCTGAACTGACCAGGAACTGAATCTGTACTACATTGCTCAAACCAGCAGTTTGCGCCTGCACTGATACCTGCTAAAACTGTGCCGTTCTCATAAGCTTTGCGTAGAAAATTATCCAACTTCCATTCGCGCCACAACGCGACCATACTTTTCGTATTGCCTCCACCCACGTAGATAACATCTTGCTCCATCAGGAAGGATTCGAGATCTGCTATCTCAGGATGAAACAATGAAAGATGGCTAAGCTTTGCGTCCAACTGTGTAAATGCTTTGAAGAACCTGAAAGTATACCGAACCGCATCATCTGTGGCATGAGGTAGGAAACATACAGATGGTTTGGCTTTCCGAGCTTGCTTGATGATGTATTGATCAAGTAGTGGATTTTCAGGTTCCATTGAGAAACCGCCGCCACCCATTGCTATTACTTGACGCTTAATCCCTGTCATCAAAATTACTCGTTAGTAGAATTATAACTTGAATGTACCACCCATAGAAAACTTTCAAACGCTGTCGTCACCAATAACCTAAGCAGTCGAACTATTAATAGATGGAAACTTTCCGCCTAAGATCCCAAATTGGATGGATAGGCAGAAACTTTCCGCCTATCTCTCCTAGCTTACTGGACTAGAACTGGCATAAATCACCGTTCAGTTATAGTCTGCAACCCCGATTCTCTCGTTTCTGTTAGCTCCTACGCATAGGCTGAAAAGCCGATTCTTTCGCTGCACTTCTGCGGGATGCAGCAATAAAGCATAAACAAGAAACACTGTGCTTGTTTCCTTCAGCGATAGCTATCACCGTCTTTCATCAGCAATTTTCGTAGCCGCAATCTCCAATACAATCGCCTCTCCTATCGATTGGGTTAACACCAGAAAACCCAACATTAGCTCTTTTTAAGACTAAATTGTGCGATCGCCCTCCTCTCTCTTACCGTTCAATTGCCTGTGATCGGAAAGAGCGCGATCGCTGTGAGTCAGTAAAGCCATGCGATCGCCGCTCCATCTCTTACAGTACACAGCGGCTGCGATCGCTTACTATTTATGTAATAAGCAGTTGTTAGTCCTATGACTCTAGTACCTACCCTTGCAAAGCAGTATATAGAGCAGCGAGACCAGGGATATTGGGTCGAAGGAACACGCATTTCCCTTGATTCAATTGTTTATGCTTTCTTGAATGGTGAGTCTCCTGAAAGCATTGCTCAAAACTTCCCACTGCTCTCGCTGGAGCAAGTTTATGGTGCCATCACCTTCTATCTGGCTAACCGAGAAATAATTGATGCTTATTTAGAAGACGGTGAAGCAGAGTTTCAACAGTTGCAACAGTCTTTTAGGGAAAAGAGTCCACTTTTGTACCAAAAATTGAAAGTTGCTCAAGCCCAGAAGCAAAATGCAGTATGACGAGGGTTCGATTTCAAGCTGATGCCGACCTCAAACAAGCAATCGTCACTGGCACAATCCGCAGGCAACCTAACCTGGACTTTCAGTCAGCCAATGAAGCAGGGCTTGAAGGTATAAAAGATCCAGACGTTTTAGCCATTGCAGCACGAGATGGCAGGGTGCTTGTCACGCACGATCGCAAAACTATGCCGACTGAGTTTGGTCAGTTCATTTTTTCGCAACCGAGTGCTGGCGTTCTGATTGTTTCCCAAAGTCTCCCTATCAGCGAAGTGGTTGACGCACTCATTCTAGTGTGGGAAGCATCTACTGCCGAGGAATGGATCAATCAGCTCATGTCTCTTCCATTTTGAAGTCCACGGAAGTTTTACTGTGCGATCGTCCTCCTCTCTCTTACCATTCAAACCGTCTGTGATCGCTCTATTACAATAAAGGTGTATCGGGAATCCTTACTATTCCTATGGTTTCACACCCCCTGGACATCACCACCCTACCCAGCACCGAAGAGCTACCGTGCTCGGATGATATCCCTGTGGATAACGAGGATCAGAACTTACTGCCCAATCTATTACTATTCTCCCTGGCACTGCTCTGGTCAGATCGCATGGATTGGTATTTTGGCGTGGATATGGCGGTGTATCATACCACCGGGATCAGCCCTAAGGTGCCTGTCGTACCCGATGCCTTTTTGAGCCTGGGCGTTGAGCGTAAAAAGGGAGGCAAGTCACGCCGTAGCTACGCGACCTGGGAAGAAAATAATACCCCACCTATTTTGGTGTTAGAGATGGTGTCGCACCGTCCAAATGATGAGTACGACAAGAAACTCGAACTCTATGCCCGGTTAGGGGTACTCTACTACGTGGTCTACAACCCAGAGTTTTGGCAACGCGACCGCCACCAACCCTTTGAGGTCTATCGGCTGGAGGGAGACACCTATCGGCTGCAAATCGGTGAACCGTACTGGATGCCAGAGATTGGGTTAGGTCTTGGTCGAGGGCGGCAGGTCATTGGCGGCATTGAGCAAGAAGTGTTGCTCTGGCACGATGCACAGGGGCAGACTTATCCCATGCCGGGGCAACGAATGCAAGAGATCCAAAGTCAACTCATTGCCCAACGCCAGCGCACCGAAGCAGAACGCCAGCGGGCGGAACGTCTGGCGGAGTATGTGCGATCGCTCGGTGTTGATCCAGACAACTTACCGGAGTAGGAAAGAGCGATCGCGTTCCTTTACTGATTTGACCAACCCGATCGCGATGAAAGTGTACTGATACCCATACCATTCTACTGTTCTTTCGTTGCAGGGAGGAATGTCTGAGCTGGATAGCAATTTAAAGCCGTGCTGTTGGGCAAGGGCGATCGCTGTCTGCACCTCTTCGGACGAGAAAATGCTCCAGGATAAGCCAAAGGGTTTGATGGCTGAATCGACCGGAATTTTCTCCTGCCAATAGTCTGTTGTGATGAACAAAATGCCGTTGGGTTTGAGGATGCGGTAGGTTTCCTGGAAGAAACGCTTTAGATCTACACCATGTTCAACAACAGAAATACTGACGGCACAATCAAAGGACTGCTCTGGGAAGGGTGTAGCGATCAGATCTCCCTGGTGAAGTTGGTACGGACGATCGCCGGATGACGGTTGAATCGTTAAATCAATCCCATGTAGTTGTTGAAACCCCAGGGCCGCGAGAAATTCTAACGTACAGCAATCTCCACAACCGAGATCAATGATGGGGCAGTGGCGATCGCTCTGCGCTAGGCGTTGGGCAAGTAGCCACTGATCCCAATTTTTCTCTACTGTAAGGTGAGTTGGCAGTTCTCGGTTACGGAGCGCTTGAGTTGCAAGCTCAACCTCTTGCAGGGTTTGTAGAACCTGAATCACAGCGGCATTCCTAGCTCGATGGTGTCCAAAGCGTAATGGGTTTTAAGCTCTTCATGGGGTCACTTATGCGGGGTAACGTTGAAACAATTGCTCCAAACGAATGGGTAGCTCCAACCCTACTCGCGCTGTAACACAAAGAAGAACGGTTGTTCCATACCCTTTAAGTCCATGACGCTAAACACTGTACTAGCATCAACTTTGCGAAAGATATCGTGAATGGGTAGAGCGTCATAAATCATCGTCGCACTCTCCTTACCACGGTAATTGGTCAGGCGAAGCCGTGCACACGATCGACTCGTGGTAAACAACGGTAGGGATAGCTGAAGAGCCCGTCCTACAACTTCTGACTTTGGAATAGGTAGACGATCGAGCCAACGGACTACTGGCAGCATCCAGACCGGATCAACGCTTGCTGTGCCGCCACTTATCGCTTTAAACACGAGCGGATGGACATGCTCAGCGTCATCAAAGCGCTTGCCGTGCCATTGAAACGCCTCAAGTACGCCATCGAGTGGGTGATCGGTAGGAAAGCTCGTACCTTTCCATGAGCCAATCATAAAGTTGATATCGGCGCGATCGAGGCTGTCGAAAATGTCCCACGTCTCAGCCGTGCTTACTTTGCCGACAGCAACTGCTTCAGAAAATGTCTTCACACGTAGTCTCCATGTGCAAAGTGTCTTGGGAGCTCATTATAGTGAACAGAATCTTTCCGCAACAGAATCTTTCGGTACAAAGTCAACACGGTGGTACATTAGCCATAGCCGTCGATCGCTGATTACATTACGCCTGATTCAGCAACACCGAAATCGTGTTGGAACCATTATTTGCCACGACTAAATCGAGTTGACCATCGCCATTGAAATCGCCCACACCAAGACCCAACGGATCTTTCCCCACCGTGTAATTCAGCGCCGTCTGGAAGGTGCCATCGCCATTCCCCAGTAGTACCGAGACGGTGCCAGAGGACGCATTCGTCACTGCGAGGTCGAGCTTGCCATCGCCATTCAAATCGCCTGCACTGATATCAAAGGGAAGGCTACCGACGGCATAGCTGACTGCCGTTTGAAACGTACCATTCCCGTTTCCCAACAACACCGAAACCGTTTGGGCACCAGGATTTGTGACTGCCAGGTCAAGCGTACCGTCGTTATTGAAATCATTCACACTGAGTTCGCCTGGGCTGCTGCCTGCCACATAGTCAACCGCCGTTTGAAAGGTGCCATCTCCTTTCCCTAGTAGCACCGAAACGGTATTAGCTGTTGTGCCATTGTTTGCCACTACTAAATCAAGCTTGCCGTCACCGTTCAAATCGCTTGAAGTAACACCAAAGGGGACACTTCCTACGGCATAGTTGACCGCTGGTTGAAAGGTGCCATCCCCCTTTCCTAACGACACCGACACCCTATTGGAACTGGCCGTCACTGCCAAGTCTGGCTTGCCGTCGCCGTTAAAATCACTGGTATTGATACCTGCGAAGTTTGCGCCTGTAGCATGGTTAATTGCTGCCTGGAAGGTGCCATCCCCGTTCCCCAGTAGCACCGAGACGTTGTTAGAGATGATGTTTGTCACTGCCAGATCTGGCTTACCATCACCATTAAAGTCACTGGTGCTAATACCAGATGGAACCCTTCCTACAGCATAGTTAACCACTGGTTGAAAGGTGCCGTTTCCATTTCCTAGTAGTACCGAAACCGTGTCGGTGCTACGGTTTGTGACGGCTACGTCAAGCTTACCATCGCCATTGAGGTCGATCGCGCTAAGACCATAGGGGAAGCTTCCTGCGGGATCATTAACCGCTGGAGCAAAGAGGGAAAACGTGCCGCTACCGACAATCTGCCAGTTTTGATCAGGTACTGGGGTAGTCAACACGGCGTTTGCCAGAGAGGTGCTATGCATCAACCAGATGGCATTCTCCCCGGTCGCCTGGTTGCGCCACACCAGGTCAGAATTGCCGTCCTGGTTAAAGTCACCTGTGGCTTGAATCTGCCAGATCGGGTCTACTACCTCATCAATAATCACACCACTGATAAGAGAAGTCCCATTCATCAGCCAGATCGCATTCTCCCCTGTGGTCTGGTTGCGCCACACCAGGTCAGAATTTCTGTCGTTGTTAAAGTCACCCGTGCCTACAATCTGCCAGTTTTGATCCGCGATCGGTGTTGTGTACATACCGCTAGAGAGAGAGGTATCATTCATCAGCCAGATCGCATTCTCCCCTGTGCTCCCATTCCGCCACACCAGATCAGAGTTGCCGTCCTGATTGAAGTCGCCGACTCCCACAATGTGCCAGTTCAAATCTGCTACTGGAGTGATGAACACGCCGCTGGAGAGAGACGCTTCACTCATGAGCCAGATGGCATTTTCCCCTGTGACCTCGTTTCGCCATACCAGATCGGAGCTGCCATCCTGATTGAAGTCGCCCGCTCCAGCTAGTTTCCAGTTTGAATCTGGTACGGCGGTTGTAAATCTTCCAACCTCTAGAGTGGTGCCATTCATGAGCCAGATGGCATTCTCTCCGGTCAGTGGATTTCTGAAAAGCAAGTTCTGTCCTAAGTCAAGACTGGTATTGGTAGCAGGCATAGAGTAGCGTCTCCTGAAATCTAAGTCTTGGGGCTAAAGATCTGAGCAAAGAAGCGGAAGTCACTGTGGCGAGGTTGAGACTTGAGCAAGTTTGCATTCAGGTATCGACCAGTTAAGCACCAGACCCTTTTCATTTCCTTGCTACGGGACTGAATACAAGACACGTCATACCCGTTACGGAGATTTGCGCTATACCATCAAAACGAGTGCGGCCCTCGTCTTCCGTCTAACGTTTCTCAGCATTTGCCCAGCGACTGATTCAACGTTCAAGCGGTGCAATACGAATGCTCTGACAGACGATCGCATCGTATCGAACCACAATGGCAGTGCAATCATTGCATTGAGCAATATGAAGGCGAGGCGCGATCGCTTCACACTCTTGCGTCACGACTGGTTCAACGACACCACTACACTTCTGAGGGTTGGCAGCGTTTCAGTCATAGCTAAGTCGATCTTGCCATCGCGATTGAAATCACCAGCAACGATACCAAAGAGACTGGTTGCTGCCTGATAGTTGATTGCCGCTTGGAAGGTGCCATTGCCATTTCCCAATAGCACTGACAAAACGGGGTAACTCTCATTCGCCACAGTTAAGTCGATCTTGCCATCGCGATCGAAATCGCCAATGACAACACTGCGTGGACGACTTCCTACCGCATAGCTTACCACTGCTCGAAAGGTACCAGTGCCAGTCCCCAGTAGCACCGACACCGTGTTGGAGTTCAAGTTCGTCACAACTAAGTCCGTCTTACCATCCACATTGAAATCGCCTGTAGTCACACCAAAAGGAGTATTTCCCGCCGCGTAGTTCACCGCTGTTTGAAAGGTGCCAGTCCCAGTCCCCAACAGCACCGACACTGTGTTGGAGTCGAAATTCGTTACGACTAAGTCCGTCTTGCCATCCACATTGAAATCGCCCGCAACAATCCCTAAGGGAGAATTGCCCGTCGTGTAGTTCACCGCTGTTTGAAAGTTACCAGTCCCATTGCCCAGCAGTACAGAAACCGTGTTGGAGCCAAAATTCGTCACGGCTAAGTCTGTCTTAGCATCACCATTGAAATCGCCCGCCGTGAGATCACCCGTAATCATCCCCAAAGGAGTGTTTCCCACTGCATAGTTCGTCGCTGCTTGGAAGGTACCATTCCCGTTCCCCAGCAGCACCGAAACTTGGTCAACAGCATAGCCACCATTCGTCACAGCTAAGTCTGTCTTAGCATCGCCATTGAAATCACCTGTGATGACACCACGAGGATTGTTTCCCACAAAGTAGTCCACCGCCGTTGGGAAGGTACCAGTGCCAGTGCCCAGCAAGACCGTCACTGTAGAACTACCGAAATTCGTCACAGCTAAGTCTGCCTTAGCATCGCCATTGAAATCACCTGTGCTAACACCATTTGGATCGTTTCCTGCCATGTAATAGGCCGCTGGCGCAAAAAGGGAAAACCGACCCGTGCCTACAAGCTGCCAGTTTGCATCCGCAACCGGGGTAATCAGCACCCCGCTGGATAGAGAGGTGCCGTTCATCAGCCATACCGCATTCTCCCCTGTGGCCTGGTTGCGCCACACCAAATCAGAGTTGCCGTCATAGTTAAAGTCACCCGTACTGACGATCCGCCAGTCCAGAGCCGCCAGCGGGGTGCTTATCACCCCGCTGGATAGAGAGGTGCCGCTCATCAGCCAAATAGCATTCTCCCCAGTAGCCTGGTTACGCCACACCAAATCAGAGTTCCTGTCACGGTTGAAGTCACCCATGCCCACAAGCTGCCAGTTCAAATCCGCTACGGGTGTCGTAATTACACCGATCGACAAGGTGGTGCCGCTCATCAGCCAAATAGCATTCTCTCCTGTGGCTTGGTTACGCCACACCAGATCAGAGTTGCCATCACCATTGAAGTCGCCAGTGCCCTTAATCTGCCAGTTCAGATCCGCAACAGGTGTTGTATATACACTGCTGGACAGGGTGGTGTCACGCATTAGCCAGATCGCATCCTGCCCCGTGGCTTTGTTACGCCACACCAGATCAGAGTTACCATCCCCGTTGAAATCACCCGCTCCGGACAATGACCAATTGTCGCTGGCGACGGGTGTTGTGTATCGTCCCACATCCAGGGTAGTACCGTGCATCAGCCAGATAGCATTCTGTCCGGTCAGTGGATTCCGGAAAACTAAGTCCTGTTGTAAATTAAGGCTGCTACTGGTCGCAGGCATAAGGCAGTCGTTCCTAAAGTATCTCGCCGAGATCCATACTCTGCTATGGCAAAAAAATAAGCAATCAATATAAAGTTGGTGTGAGAGTCTAGGTGCTTTGCTAGCGGAACCGACGTCGAAGGATGTGCATTAAACGCAATACAGCTCCTTCCTGTCCACGGCACTGAATGTGCGTTACCAAGAAGAAGCATCCTTGGTGGAAAGCAGCGCTGCATGCGTTTGGTTCCGCAAAAACAGGCTTGTAGGAACCTGTTAATCACCCCATTCATCAGCCTACTCAATGATTAAACGTTGCCATGCAAACACGTTGACGATCGCATCGTATCCAACCACAATGATTGTGCGATCGCTCTGATTACACGAACCTTTGGCTGCTGGCAACTAATCGAAAGTTTGCTTCACTTTCTTCAAACATGAGTAATACGATGGAGTAGACACGCCCTGTTTAGCGCCACATACCAACGACCCATGAATCCTTCTTCGCCTCAAGATCTGCCAAGTGAACAGCTTGCTCGTTACATCGAACAAACCAACGGCATCACCAAACCCTGGCTGCTTGTGCAACTGCGCTTAAAAAAGCTGCAAGATCAGCGAGACCATCTTTCTGCTGACGAGTACGAGCAAACGTTGGCAGATATTCATCAAGATATGATGAACCTCGGTGAGTGGTGGATAGGCAGAGAAGATGAGGTGTTTGGTTAAATCATGACAAGGCGTAGAAAGGTGGTTGCAGACAAGCAGCCGTCAACCGAGATCAACTTCAGTGATCCTCAGTATTATTTCAACCGCGAAATTAGCTGGTTAGAGTTCAACAACCGGGTGTTGCACGAAGCGTTTGATCCACGCACGCCTTTGCTAGAACGGCTGAAATTCATGGCGATTTTTAGCTCAAATCTAGACGAATACTTCATGGTGCGAGTGGCAGCACTAAAAGAGCAAGTAAGCGCCAAAGTCACCCGCAAATCAGCCGACGGACTCACACCGCAAGCACAGTTGGATTTGCTTAGCCAACGCCTGCATCCAATGGTGACACAGCAGCATCGACATTTTGAACACGCACTGCGTCCCCAGCTAGCGACAAAGGGGGTTCATCTTCTTGACTATATCGATCTCAATCAAGAACAACGGACGTATCTACAAACGTATTTTGAAGAGCAAATCTTTCCTGTACTGACACCACTGGCGATCGACCCTGGGCATCCCTTCCCCTACATCTCCAACCTCAGTCTCAATCTAGCGGTCGTCATTCAAGATCCAGCGACAGGGGAAGAACTCTTTGCCAGGGTGAAAGTCCCCAAAATTTTGCCGCGCTTTTTGCCTCTGCCAGAACACTTACGGCGGCAGCAAAAAGATGTGCCTGCAACGTGGACAGCAGTACCCCTAGAGCAAGTGATTGCTCACAATTTAGGGAGCCTGTTTCCAGGCATGAATATTCAGGAATATTATCCGTTTCGCATTACCCGCGATGGCGATTTAGAAGTGGCCGAAGACGAAGCAGACGATTTGCTGCTGGCGATCGAGCAAGAGTTGCGTAAACGACGCTTTGGTGGCTCGATCGTGCGCTTAGAAGTACACGCCTCGATGCCCGAATTGGTACGCGACACCCTACGGCAGGAAATGGATCTTGCGGAGAATGATGTCTACGAGGTCGAAGGGTTGCTATGCCTGAGCGACTTGTTTATGCCGACTAATCTGCCACTGCCAGAGCTAAAAGATCCGGTTTGGCGATCGACTTTGCCATCTCGCTTACGACGAGGGATGGAACCCGATCGCACGGCGCTCGATCTGGAAGATGACTTATTTGCCACCATCCGCAAACAAGACCTGATGGTGCACCATCCCTACAACTCATTTACCAACACGGTACAGCGCTTTATCACGCAAGCAGCGCATGATCCCGATGTCCTGGCGATCAAAACAACGCTCTACCGTACCTCTGGCGATTCGCCGATCGTAGATGCACTCATTGCAGCGGCAGAAAACGGCAAACAAGTCTCTGTGCTGGTGGAACTCAAGGCCCGCTTTGACGAAGAAAACAACATCAACTGGGCACGCAAGCTTGAGAATGTTGGCGTTCACGTGGTTTATGGTTTGGTCGGGCTAAAAACGCACACCAAAGTCATGCTGGTTGTGCGACGAGAAGAGGGACGCATTCGGCGCTATGTCCACATCGGTACAGGCAACTACAACCCCAAAACCGCTCGCCTGTATACCGACATCGGCTTGCTGAGCTGTCGAGATGATTTAGGAGCCGATCTCACCGATCTATTCAACTATTTGACGGGCTATTCGCGCCAGCAGACCTATCGCAAACTGCTGGTAGCCCCTGTGAATTTACGCGATCGCATGCGATCGCTCATTCACCGCGAAAGCGAACATGCCCGCAATGGACACCATGCCCGCATCGTCGCCAAAATGAATGCATTGGTCGATCCAGAAATGATTCGGACGCTGTACGAAGCCTCTCAAGCAGGCGTGCACATTGATCTGATTGTGCGCGGGATGTGCTGTTTGCGTCCCCAAGTACCCGGCATCAGCGAAAACATCCGCGTCATCAGCATTGTGGGGCGCTTTCTCGAACACTCCCGGATCTTCTACTTTCACAATCAGGGGCAGGAAGAAGTTTTCATTGGCAGTGCTGACTGGATGACCCGCAATCTCGATCGCCGCGTAGAAGCCGTCGTCCCCATTGATGACCCCACTGTTGCTAAAGATTTGCAAGAAATTTTGGGCATCCTCCTTGCCGATAACCGCCAGGCATGGGATTTGCAACCCGATGGACATTACATTCAACGCTGTCCCCCAGCAGGCGTTCCCGAACAAAGCTCCCAGCGCATCTTGATGGAACTGGCGCAACAGCAGTAGGTTAAATGATGGCTTGGCAACAGACAGGTTCAATGAGTCACATTCAATTGACCGTCATTCAGACTTCGTTATGATGAACACATGAGAGAACCGACGACAGCACAGCTACAGAGCTTGTATCGGCTTTGTCATTTGTTGACTAACATGATGTTTCAACCTATTCACATCGTACGTCTAGATGAAAGAACTTGGAATCTGTTTATGTTAGCGGGAAACGGCGAAGAAATTGAGTTTGAGATTCAACTAGACGGAAGGATTGAGCCATGACAGAGATCAATTATGCTGCAATGGATGATCAAGAGTTAAAGCGCTACATGCTCACTCATCGCAATGATCAAACGGCATTCTATACATACATGGATCGACGACATTCTCGTCCTTCCAACACTGTTATAGAACCGAATGATCCAGCTTGGGAAGAAAAATTGGTTGCAGCAATTGAGGCTCAAATGGGGCACGATCGCTAGTGTAGAACTTGTAACGCATCCTCACGACGATCGTCAAGAATGAGCGCGATTCTCTTTCAGAGAGGCTACGCCAACACCGCCACTAGATCTTGACGACATGCCTCGATCGTTTCACCTTGCCCATTGGCACCGACAATTTCAGGACAATACGCGAAATACCCACCTTCTGCTGCTGCTTCAATAATTGCGGTGAACTCGTTATGCATGGTCGTCCCGGTATTACTTAAGTGAGCTTTTTGATTGCACGACAGTCCGTACGTCGATCGATCGCATTCCAGCACGGCGAGCCGCTTCTAAGCCCGTATCGGTATCTTCGTAAACGATGCAGTCGTGAGGTGCAACGTTTAAGCGCTCAGCCGCCAGCAAGAAGATATCCGGTTCTGGTTTGCCTTTCTCGACATCATCAATACTCACGATCGCATCGAAATAGTGGTGAAGTTGAATCGCACCCAGCGTTGCTTCCAGCACCGCCCTTTCTCCACCAGAGGCAACCGCCATTGGCACTTTGCCGTGATAGTGACGCACAATGTCTGCAACGGCTTGCACTTCCTTAATGGTGTGAGTAAGCGCCCGATAGTGCGGCTGTCTTCCAGTGATGACAGCGGTGGAATCAAACTCATAGCCAAACGTCGCTTTGAGGATTTCCAGCATTTCTTCCGCAGACGTACCACAGTATGCGTAGTACCAGTCTTTCGAAAGATCGGCTCCCACCGCTTTTAAGGCAGCAGACCACGTTTGGTAGTGAACGGGCAGCGTGTCGGCTAGCGTGCCATCGCAATCAAAAATCAGCGCTTTGTAGGGTGGCGTTGGCGCGATCGTAGAGACCATCATTCCATATCAAGAAACCAACTTCATGGTAGACAATGGCACGGCTTGATGTGTTCTCACAGCTTCACAACGAGGACTCAAATCCACACGACTAGATCTCATAGTGCCAAATTTCATCTTCTTTCAGCACAATACGGCGCAGGGGTAAGCGATGAATCAAGCCCTGCTGCTCAAATTGGCTGAGGGTGCGAGTAATGGTGACACGAGTCGTCCCCAACATTTCAGCAATATCTTGATGGGTCAACCGCAAATCGATTAAATGCCCGGTTTCCACCTCGCGACCAAACTTCTTCGCCAACCAGCCCAGCAGCTTAATCACCATTGCATCAATTTTGCGGTAGCTGCGAATGAGCGAAAATTCTTCGGCTTGCTGCATGTGGCGAAGCAGTGCCTCTGTTTCTTGATGCAAAAGACTGACGGGCAATAAAGAGACCTCTACCTTCGTCAAGCACTCAAGCTGATACGGCTCCACCTTTGATAGGGCTTTACCCACGATATCACCCGGCCCCCATAACCCAGTAGCCGCGATCGTATCATCTTCCAGCCAGGTAATTGTCCGCACCACCCCAGTTTCAATCTTCCATAGACTGGCCTGTCGCAGGGGTAACAGCGATCGCGGAGAAAATTGCTGTGTAACCACATCAGACGCCTGGATAGGATAGAGAGAGGAGAGTGACATACAACTAAAGTACAGTATCTCGATAGATTAATGATACTTTGTGCAAATGTCAACGGTAGGATGAAACGTGAAGGCACCGTTGCTCTACGATCGACATTCAAGCATTTATTCTGCCGCGAATGTCAAGCTATAGATTGTCATCAAGACGCGATCTTAGCTGCCGACAGAGCGCAAAGTACAGTAAACTTATAGAATAACCGATGTATTTCAGATATAGCTCAAATGGTTACCATGACTTGCTCTTGGAACGAGCGTCAAACGTTAAATCTGCCAAGAATTCTCTATGTCTAGCTTCTAAGGATGACTCCATGCGTATTGCGAACGATATTACAGAACTGGTTGGACACACTCCCTTAGTACGGCTGAACAAAATTCCGCAGGCAGAAGGAGCTTTGGCGCAGATTCTAGTAAAGCTAGAGGGCATGAATCCTGCGGCATCGGTTAAGGATCGCATTGGGGTGAGCATGATCCAGGCGGCGGAAGAGGCTGGCCTGATTACACCGGGAAAGACAATTCTCGTCGAGCCAACATCCGGTAATACGGGCATTGCACTGGCAATGGTTGCTGCCGCCAAAGGTTATCAACTTATTCTCACCATGCCCGATACGATGAGCCTGGAACGGCGATCGATGCTGCGTGGCTACGGTGCACAACTGGAGCTAACGCCCGGTGTAGAGGGGATGCGAGGGGCGATCGCACGCGCAGAGTTGATCGCGGCACAAACGTCCGATGCCTACATCCTGCAACAGTTTCGTAACCCTGCAAACCCTAAAGTACACCGCGAAACCACGGCGGAAGAACTTTGGGCCGATACGGAGGGGCAGATCGATATTCTCGTCGCTGGAGTGGGCACAGGTGGCACCATTACAGGCGTTGCCGAAGTACTGAAGTCGCGCAAGCCCAGCTTTAGAGCCGTAGCAGTCGAGCCATTGAGCAGCCATGTGTTAACAGGTGGCAAAGCAGGTCCGCACAAGATTCAAGGCATTGGCGCTGGGTTTGTGCCCGCCATTTATCGAAGCGATCTGGTGGATGAGGTGATTCAAGTGGCCGATGAGGATGCGATCGCCTATGCTCGTCGCCTTGCCAGAGAAGAAGGCTTGCTGTCCGGCATTTCATCTGGTGCGGCACTCTATGCGGCTATTCAGCTTGCCAAGCGAGAGGAAAACCGCGATCGACTCATCGTCTTCATTCAACCCAGCTTTGGTGAACGCTACCTCAGCACAGCCTTGTTTAAGGATCTGGCAGCCGTTGAGTATGCGGTGTTGAATTAGGCAGAAGGCGGAAAGAGGCAGGAGGAGAGCCAACGCCGTTAACAACAACCAGTAACAAGCAACTGCTGCAACTCGCACCTCAAAACTTTCTCCCTTCTTCCGCTGCTCCCCTAACCTCCCCTACTCCCCATCCCTCACCCCTGACGTGCCACAATGGTTGGGTGCCGTCGCGGTTTGAGGAGACAAGGTTGTGAGTAGCAGTCCAAATAATGTAGGCATATCCATCCTTCTGTACATCATCGGCATTATGCTGGTGCTGATGGCGGTTCTCATTGTGCTGAAGGGGCTTGGCGTGCTGACAACGCTGCCAAACTACGTCATTTGGGCACTGTTGCTGTTGTCTGTAGGAATGGGTATTTTGGGTGGGCTTCGCAGTAGTCAACGACGGTAAGAGAATGATGGGACGATCGCTCAAACCAACGATGGTGGCATTTCTAGCTGTGCTGGCGATGACCCTTTTAGTCTGGGTACTGCGGGGCATTGGGCTATTGACCTTCATTCCAGGCTCTGTGCTGTGGGTGCTGATTTTGCTCAGCCTTGGAACAGCAATTTTGATGGTAGTGCGGTAGGGGAGAAGGCAGAGGGATGAAGGATGAAGTTTTGAAATGTCAGAGGCATCGTGTCTGTCGGGAAAGTCTGCTCGGTGCGCGATCGCGCTTGGTAGCAATCTCGGCGATTCTTTGGTCACGTTAGAAGCGGCTTTGAAGGTTCTGGCACAGTCTCCGGGCATTACTTTGGAGGTGCGAGCGCACTGGTATTGGACGAAAGCCGTTGGCCCCCCGCAGCCTGACTACCTTAACGGGTGTGCACTGCTGACCGTCACGCTCACGCCCCACGCCTTGCTGAAAACGCTGTTGCAAATTGAAGCCAAATTTGGTCGCGTTCGTCGAGAACGCTGGGGCGCACGCACCCTTGACCTGGATTTGTTGTTGTTTGATGATGTGATTCTGGACACTCCTGATTTGCAAATTCCCCATCCCCATATGACAGAGCGAGCGTTTGTCTTAGTGCCGCTAGCAGAAATCGCCCCGACCTGGATTGAGCCAATTTCAGGAAAAGCGATCGCAGAATTAGTACAAACGGTAGACTGTTCAGAAGTCAGACTTGTTTTGTGAAGGCAGAAGGCAGAGGGTAGGATGGCCGTTAAACTCGCTTTCCCTGCTCCCTCCGCTTCCCCTGCCCCCTTTCACCTTTCTTCCCCCACTCCCTTCCTACCATGCCCCTCGGTCGCGAACCGCCCCAACTTCTCAAACAGCGCCTACTCTATCAGGGGCGCAAGTTTGCCTTTGAAGCCAGTCGTTATCGGTTGCCCAACCGCAACGAGGGCGAGTGGGAGTGTATTCGGCATCCTGGAGGAGCACTGGCGGTTCCCGTGACTGAAGATGGCAAGCTCGTGCTGGTCAAGCAATATCGGTTTGCGGTGCAGGGGCGGCTACTGGAATTTCCTGCGGGTACAGTCGAAGCAAGTGAAACACCCGAAGAAACGATTCATCGTGAAATTGAAGAAGAGACGGGCTACCATGCCGATCGCTGGCAAAAGCTGGGCGAATTTTTTGTGGCTCCCGGTTACTCGGATGAAATTATCTATGCGTTTCTTGCTCAAGATTTAACGCTGCTTGAAAACCCACCGGGACAAGATGCCGATGAGGACATTGAAACCATCCTTATGACAGTGGCTGAGGTTGAAAAAGCCATTCAAATTGGAGATATTGCCGACGCAAAATCGATTTGCAGTTTTGTGTTGGCGCGTCCCTTTTTGTCATAGTTGTTGGCAGTTAGTTTTTAGTTGTTAGTCACTCAACTCCAGCTAATAACCAAGAGGCAACCACTAACAACCAACCACTAAAAACTAAAAACGATTAGCACTTCATGTCTGACCTCATTCTCTTCTGGCACCGTCGAGATTTACGCATCTCGGATAACATTGGTCTGGCAGCGGCTCGTGAACAAAGCTCTAAGGTTGTGGGCGTCTTTTGCCTCGACCCCAATCTTTTAGAGCGGGATGACGTTGCGCCTGCCAGAGTGACCTACATGGTTGGCTGTTTGCAAGCACTGCAAAAACGCTACAGCAAAGCAGGCAGTCAACTTTTAATCATCAAAGCCGATCCGCAGCGTGGCATTCCTGATCTGGCAACCGCCCTGAGTGCCAGTGCCGTTTTTTGGAACCTGGATGTAGAGCCGTATTCACAGGAGCGCGATCGCGCCGTGCAAGAAGCCCTCCAGCAGGCTGGTATCCCGTTCAAAAACTTCTGGGATCAGCTTCTCCATGCACCGGACGAGATTCGCACGGGCAATGGCGATCCTTACACCGTCTACTCACCCTTCTGGCGCAACTGGAGCAGCAAACCGAAAGCAGAACCTGCACCGACTCTAGAAAACGCCAGTGGACTGACCGAGAAGGAGCAAAAAGCGGCACAAAAAGCGGGGATGATCGCGCTACCAACCGCCAAAGACCTGGGCTTTGTTTGGGACAATCCCCTGCTGTTGGAGCCAGGAGAAGCCGCTGCACAAGAGCGTTTAGAGGCATTTTGCGATCGCGCTATCACCGACTATCAGGAGCAACGTAACTTTCCGTTCAATGCTGAAGGCACCTCTCATCTCAGTGCAGCGCTCAAGTTTGGCGCGATCGGTGTACGTACTGTGTGGGCAAAAACGGCGGCAGTCATGGAACAGGCTCGTAGTGATGAAGCGCAGGACGGCATTCGCGTTTGGCGGCAAGAACTGGCATGGCGAGAGTTTTACCAGACGGTGATGTACTTTTTCCCACAGTTAGCAGATGGGGCCTATCGCAAACCCTTTCAAAATTTTCCTTGGAACAATAACTCGGAGCATTTCAAGGCGTGGTGCGACGGTAAAACAGGGTATCCGATCGTAGATGCAGCCATGCGTCAGCTCAACGAACTCGGCTGGATGCACAATCGGTGCCGTATGATTGTTGCTAGTTTTCTCACCAAAGACCTGATCGTTGATTGGCGTTGGGGCGAGGCATATTTCATGCAGAAGCTATACGATGGCGATCTCTCTGCCAATAATGGCGGTTGGCAGTGGAGCGCTTCTAGCGGCATGGACCCAAAGCCGCTCCGTATTTTCAACCCTGCCAGCCAAACCAAGAAGTTTGACTCCGAAGCCGAATACATTCGCCAATGGCTACCAGAACTCCGCGGCATTGATACAGAAGCGCTGGTGACAGGCGATATTTTGCCTCTGGAGCGCGATCGCTGCGGGTATCCAGCGCCGATCGTTGATCATAACCAGCAGCAGAAACACTTCAAGGCGCTTTATCAACAACAAAAAGAAGCATAACCTGTCAGATGAATGTTGATAATAAGCATGACGAATCACGATCAGACATCCAAGCTGTAGATTGAACTTAGATGTCTAGAGATTAAAGGCTGCTATGGCTCGTAAACGCTTTGTGATTGAAATGGGGATGGGCATTGACCAACACGGCCAAGAACCAACCGTCGCAGCCGCACGCGCTGTCCGTAACGCGATCGCACACAACGCCCTCCCTGGCATCTGGGAGGTCGCTGGCTTAAGCGACCCGGATCAAATGATTGTAGAAGTGCAAGTTGCCGTACCCTATCCCGATCAGGTGCGAGAAGCAGATGTGCTGGCAGTGCTACCCTTTGGGCGCAAAGCGCTCACTGTGGAGGCGGGTGGCATGGTGGTGCAAGGACGAGCGATCGCCTCTCTAAACGACAAAAACGACGAGATGCTAGTTGCTGTAGCGGCTGTGACTGTGTTTGTTGAAACGTCGGGCGAATAACGGTAATTAGGGGTCAGAACCATCCCCCTGCTTCCCCTGCTTCCCTCACTCCACTCCCTTCATGCCTCATCCTCTATCTCTCCCAGGCAAAGACGATCGATTAGCTTTAGTAGTGCTTGATAGTCGGTAATTGGTTTGACGCAGAGTGCATCTGCCTGGGATTGTTCAAGCAGTGCCTGACGCTCATTTAACATGGCATAGGCAGTAACCAAAATAATGGGCAGGTGTGCTGTTTCTGGATGAGTCTTCAGGAAGGATGCCAAATCAGCACCGCTTACCGTTTGCCCTTCCCATTCGGCTCCTGGTAAGTTGACATCCATAAGAACAATGTCTGTGGGTTGCGATCGACAATGCCGAACAATATCAGCAGGTTCATCCACGATCGTCACGTCATGCTTACCTAATCGCTGAATCAACTTAGCGGTTCCTTTCGCTAAAGTTTGGTCATCATCCACTAAAAGTACATGCCAGGCGCACATAAAGGTTCCTTCAGTTGTACAAAAAGAAAAGGCGGCGCAAGGGCGCGTCATCAATTAAGCTCAAAAACCTTGCCTATCAGCCTTACCGCGCCCGTCCTCACAAATAAGGCTAAGGGCTGGAACCCTTGCTGCAAGTCATGTGTATGAGTCATTGATGACAGCCCTAGTAGAGTGTCAACTTTGAGCTGAGAAGTAGAGAGACGATGAGTGCGTGGGTAATCGTTCCCGCAGCTATTTCCTCCCTTCATTGCATAAAGTGTGCCCATGCGTGTTGCCTTCACAAACGCCTTGGTGAGTTTTGTGTTATTTCTTACCTTGGCAATGGCTAGCTCCAAGGGACATGAGGAAGAGCCTCTCCTTGCAACGAGGCTCAAGGCGTACCGCTTTCATACTTGCGTTGAATACACTGAGCGTCAGTTCGGCGGATCAGCCAATGTAAACGTGATAGTTGTACCCTGATCCTTTCCAGGGCTATCTAGCCAAATTTGCCCGTTCATTAACTCAACTAACCGCTTGCAAATGGTTAGCCCTAAGCCAGTCCCACCATACCGCCGTTTAATGGAGCCGTCGGCTTGCACAAAAGGTTCAAACAACGAGTCTTTGTGTTCGCGATCGATGCCAATACCCGTATCCGCAACCGAAATTTCAACTACTTGCTGAGGAATGTAGTCAATTGTTTGAATGCGTCGTATCGCGCGTAATTGAATTTGCCCAGCATTGGTAAACTTGAAGGCGTTAGCTAACAGATTGGTCAGAATTTGTCTCAGCTTGACGGTGTCTGCCTGCACATACCCAACCTGGCAGTCAATCAACAGAGCAATCCCTTTTTGGCGGCTCTCTAGTTTGAAAAGCTCGGCTTGCGTTTGGACGAGCGATCGCAAGTCAATAAGCTCCCATTGAACACTCATACGCCCTGCTTCAATCTTGGCAATATCAAGGATGTCGTTGATGATATCAACTAAGTTTTCCGCTGAGTGATAGGCAACGTCAATATATTCTTGCAATTCCTCTGGCGTGTCGTATAAGCCTTGCTTCAGCAGTTCAAGATAATTTAGCGTCGAGGCAAGGGGGGTGCGCAGTTCGTGGCTGGTAGATGAGAGAAAGTCCGATTTTAGGCGACTGGCTTCTTCCGCCGATGTCCGCGCGACGTTGAGTTCACGATTGCGCATCTCAACAAGAATCCGCTGCTCACGCTCACAACGGTAGAGCCGATTTTGCATAATTGCCATTGTCAGGTGAGTACCCAACGATCGCACCAGTTCAATTTCGCTGGCAGTCCATTGCTGCACCTGTCCATATTTCAGCTCTTGCCAGGCGGCAAAGGATGTACGGACACGTTGATAACGCTCGTCTGAATCAAATTTTCCTGCCCAGAGAGTATTTGTATCAATTTCATTCCGAAACAGGGTCAAGCAGCCCAGAGGCAAATCGCCATAGCGCAAGGGCATGACCAGTAAACTGCGAATGCGGGTATCGCGAAAACAGGATTGTACAGCCTCTAGTAGAGGCTCTTGGTAGAGATCAGACACAACCCAAGGGCGGCAGCCTGCATGGGTTTGTAGCGCTGACCACTGCTGATCAGCCTGAGCGAGATTCAGCTCAACCCACTCATCCAAAAATGGTTCTGTTCGGAGTGGCGGCAGTTCAGACGCTAATAATTGCTGCCAAAAGGGCGTTGTTTCTAACGGTTGGTGATGGTCAACGTACTCAGGCTGTAACCCTGTCGTATACGTCTGCATGACGGCATCGGCTTCACTGGGTACAAGGTAAAGGCGACCAGCCGCACACCGAGACACTTTCACTACTTGCTCTAGAACAAGCTGTAGCACTTCATAAATCGGCATGGGCGAATGTAGCAGCGTTGAAATCTGATTGATGACAGCTTCCCGATTGGCCTTTACACGAGTGCTGGTGAGCAGTTGGGATTGCGCGATCGCGATAGACACATGATCAGTCACCATCTGCACCGTCTGTAACCGCTTTTCGGAAAACTGCTTGGGGGTCGCGTGATGGGAGACGAGCAACCCCCACACATCCTGACGATGAAAAATAGGGATCACGACCGATGATTGCACCCCCATTGCCGTGAGGTACTGAATATGGCATGGATCAACGGGACGGTGCAACACATCTTCGATGGGCAAGGCTTGCACGTCTTCTACTGTCAAATCTCCTATGGTTAGAGGGCGTTCTAAGCGGCTGAGCGTAGCGCTCTGTGAGACAACGTCTACGATGACGCGCTGACGTGCTTTGACAAACATCTCTCTGGATGAGGGTGGAATGTCAGTCGCTGGAAAGTGTAAGTCGATCAGAGGCGGCAACCGTCCCGGACAGGTTGACTCTGCAATGACTTGGCCGGAGCCATCCGCCTGAAAACGGTAGATTTTTACGCGATCGGTGCCCAAAAAAGATTGCACCTCTGCCACCGTCGCCGCAAGAATTTCTTGTAGCTCCAGCGATTGCCGAATCCGGTTTGTCATCCGATTCAGCAGGTTGCCCTGAGTTAAGTTGTTGTCTGCTAATTCTGGTCGCTCACATTTAGCCATAAGCCCTTCAACACAACGATGAGAAGCGGACGCAGGCTCGTCTAAGTCCGTGAATCTCCGTGAAATAACGGAACATTTGCGATCGCTACGTTCAGTCTATGGAGAGAAGCGATCGCATCGCTACGCGAAATTTACTGAATCTCAGGCTTAACAAGGCTGGTTGCTTGCGTGTCATCGCAGTAGGGCACTCCATGTACCGCCACCCACCACTCCATCTGGCTCAAGCTTCAGTTTGCGCTGTGCCGCTTTGACGGCAGCGAGTGTCTCGGCACCAAACACACCATCCGCAGAGCCTTTGAACACACCGAGCGATCGCAACCGTTCTTGGAGTGCAACCACAGCTGGCCCTTTCATGCCCTGTTTCAAAACGGGGAGCGCTACAGACGTATTCGTCGCTGTGGCTGTAGTGGTCGCTGAAGTTGGGGGGGATGTGGTTGTTCCAGGCTTTGAAGTCGTAGCACTGGAAGCAGGCTTCACGGCGGGACGAGGCTTCGTCGCAGGTTGAGTGCTGACAGGGTTTGGGCTTGCGCCTGCGGGCACTGGGAAAGAAGCTGCGGACGTGCTGGCAGGTGGGGTTTTAGCCGTATTTGCGCCTGGAGCTGGTGTAGCACTCGTGGCTGGGGCAGGCACACTACTTGGCAACTCCGCAGGAGTTGGAAAGAGGCGATTCCACGTTGCAGGGCCAGTGATACCGTCTGCGCTTAAACCAGCTGCTTGCTGAAATTGGGAAACCGCCGAAACTGTGCTTTGTCCATACACGCCATCAACTGTGCCGCCGTAGTACCCTAACAATTGAAGCGTGGCTTGCAGTTCTGTAACTTCAGCTCCCCGGCTACCCAGGTTGAGCGTTGGACGCAGCAGTGCTTCAGTAGGAGTTCCCGCATCGATCGTGGCGGCGCTCACCTGACTGCATACATTTGCTGTGGTGTGATGAAGCAGCACAGCAGACCAGAAGCTCATGCCTATCAGGCTGAAGGCAACTCGGCGAAGCAGCCAAAGATTGAGCGTTTGAGGTTTGGATGAAACGGCCTGCATCTTATCCATTGCTGGAATCCTTCTGTAAATAATTGAAAATACTGATTGCAGAAAATAATGTGGTAGAGGAGGGTGATTCGGTATCGAAAGAACGCTACCATTAGCAGTTCTATTCCAGCGAATTTACCCTAGAGCTACTATAGGTGAGTCAGCATTGAATGCAACTAGAGAGTTTCTCTTAAATCCCGATCGATTTGGAGATTGCTTGCAAACGCTCTGGTCTGAATTGTATGTAGATCAGGACTGACGTTATTTGATCAGAACCTCGAAGGTCTCAGCGACTACGTTTTGTTACGATGCCTGATGCTTGATTAAAACCTCCGAGGTTTGCATAAGTCCTATCCATACACAGGAGCGAGCCACGATCGATGCGCCATCCCCTCTTAAGCCGCTTTCAGGGCACTTTGCTAGCATCAGCATTGGGTGAAGCGTTAGGAACCTACAGCCGATCGCAGCAAGCGCTTCAACGCAAGGGTATCCGTGAAGCAGAACAGAAACTACCCGCACCAACACCCACGACGCTATTGGGCTGGTATCCTGGCTTGACATTCAACCTCAACATGCCGACCGTGCCAGCACCGTGGGGCAACGCGGCTGTTAAGTGTGCCCGCGCCCTCGTGCGTACTGGCAGTTGGAACGAGCTTGAAATGGCTGCGATCGGGGTTCAGTTGGCGGCTGATCGTGTGGCAACGAGTGCCTCACTGGCACAGCCGCGATCACGCAAGGCGTTCATTTCAGCCGAGTATGCGCTTGCGACCCTTCCTCTCACCTTATTTTTCTACGAAAATGAACCGAAACAACAGCAGATCTTGAGGCAAACCGTTCAGCTTTGGCAGTCCCCTTCCAGCTTTGAAGCGGTCTCACTGGCTGTAGGCTATGCGATCGCGCAGGGGCTTAACGAGCAGATGGAACGGCTCACCCTACTACCCCGCACCATAGACTACCTCAAACGGAGTACTGCCAAGCCAACAGACACCCTGCTAGATTTGATGGGGGCACTGGAGCAGACCCAAACGCTCCTCCAACAAGATCCTGGGCTGCACACTGTGATCAATCGGTTACGGACTCATACCACTCACTCGTGTCATGAGGCGATCGCGTTGGCCTTCTATTGTTACCTCAGTTGCTTTGACGATCTGCATCTGTCCTTGCTAAGGGCGGCTCGTTGCGGAGAGGCCGCATCGGTTGTGTGTGCGTTAACAGGTGCCTTGAGCGGTAGCCATCACGGACTTAGTGGGTTACCCCTCGCATGGCGGCTTGATCGTCCATTGCTATTGCTGGGAGAACTATCTAATCTGGAGGTGTGCCATTTAGCAACGCATCTTTTTACAGTCTGGTCAGGTTCATACAACCAATCCACCTCCCAACCGTCGATCGCCATCGCAGCTCCTGGTCTCCTTCGTCCCCGGTAATACAGCGTTCATCAAGTACGTCATTCGTCAGGCCACCACCGTCAAGACAATGATTGAGCTTCTGTCCCTCCTGGCAGAAGACTGCTCGTCCGCTGCAAAGGTAAAACGGCTTTCTATAATGGAAGGGCTATGCCGATCGTTCTCACTCAATCTTGTAATCTCACTCAGAGTCGCTGCCGTTGGCAAAGCGATGGCCTATTACTATGAAATTGCTTCGTCGGCTGACGCAACCGTTGGAGGCACCAAGCCTCAATCGCAGCAGGCAACTATGGGCAACGTGGCAAGCCCGATGGCGTGAAACAGCGAACACCCACCCTCTGCTGCACACCCTCGTCCCTCTACCTTCTACCAAGCGATCGGCTCAGACACTGCCTGCCAATGCAGATGGCTCTGCCGGACAACCCAATGGGCAAACAGCACCCAATCTAAAAGTGGCTCCTGGTAGCACCTCTCGGTCTTACCTGCTCGTTGCCGTTACGGTTGTTTCTCTCTCCAGCGCGATCGGGCATCGGTTTTACAACGCTCCCAAACTCGATGTTGGTAAGGCTGCACCCCAGACCATCTTTGCCCCTGCGACAGTAACCGTTGAAGATACTAAAGCCACTGAGGAAAAGCGCAAGGTCGCCCGCAAAGAGGCTACGTCTGTGCTGATGCTAGACCAGACCGTGAACCAGCGCATTGAACAAGCCATTCAGCAGCAGCTAAACCAGGGAAATGAATTGAGGCAACTGGCAGGTACCTTTCCGTTTGTCAAAACCGCTATTTTGTCTCTGCCCGTGCAGTTGTACCTACGAAAAGCAGCCGCACAAGATTGGAACCAACTGGCGACGCTGGCAAACCGCCTTCCCACCCGTTCTGATGCGGCCACTACAAAATTAAAGACGGCTACCCTGGACGCAAAGCAGCAAAAAGCCTTTGCCGAGTTGCGATCGTATCGCCGGACCGTAAATACAACTGACTTCAATGCGTTGATGGAGTCGATTGCGCAGGCGCGATCGCAGTACGTGATTGCCTTAAAATCGCTGCCTGATACGGCTACTCTAGCGGGAAAACCCGTCTATGATGCCTCGCTGCTGAGCTTAACCGATCCAGAATGGCGACTAACGCAGACCCGCATCCTGCAAGCAGCAGACCGAATTTTGGCACAGGGCATTCCACTGGGGTTGCCACAATCCTTGCTTAATGAGGCAGTGAAGCGTCAGGTAGACGATTGGGTGCCTGCAGGTGCAGAGGCGATTGCAACTAATCTCTTATTAGCAGTCCTACAGCCAAACCTGGTAAAAGATGAAACCCAGACACAGTTAATGGCAGACCGAGCCGCACAGGACGTGAAGCCAGAGATAGTATCCATCCGCCAAGGTGAGGCGATCGTACATGCGGGTGAGACGATTACAACGGCTGATTTTGCCCTGTTGGATAGCTTCAAGCTGAGCCGTCGCGGCGTTGATTGGTTTGGTTTGATTGGGTTTGGCATGGTGATAAGCGGCACAATCGGTATTTACTGGCTGGTAGAACAGCGCTTTCATCCGGGGATGCGATGCCGCGATCGCGTCCTGATTGTGCTGCTGACGTTGAGTACACCCTTGCTGCTGACTCTGCATGTGCCGTCAACCAATCTGCCAGCCGTTGGGTTATTGGTTGGCAGCTTCTACGGTTCACCATTGGGTATTGCTGTAACCGTGCTGTTAGCGCTCTGCCTTCCTATTGGTACAGTGCTGCCCTGGAGCCATCTTTTTTCCAGTGCAGCAGGTGGCATCCTCTGTGGGTACATGGCAGGACGGCTGCGATCGCGAGAAGAATTGGCCTTACTAGGGGCAGCAGTCGGCATCCTTCAAGGAGTCCTTTATCTTTTGCTCAGTGTCGTTTCGGGCGCAGGGGTTTACACCTTGCTCGGTTCAACCGTGATTCACGGGCTGATTGGGCTAGCTTGGAGCATTGTGGCGATCGGCATCAGTCCCTATTTAGAGCAATTGTTTGACCTCGTGACCACCATTCGTCTGGTGGAACTGGCAAACCCCAATCGTCCTCTGCTCAAAAAGCTGGCTGCTAAAACACCAGGTACCTTTCAGCACACCCTGTTTGTTGCGACACTGGCAGAAGCCGCCGCACGGGCACTGGACTGTAATGTTGAGCTAGTGCGGACAGGAACGCTCTATCACGATATTGGCAAGACGCATGACCCGCTAGGCTTTATCGAGAATCAGATGGGCGGCCCCAACAAGCACGACCTGATTGATGATCCCTGGAAAAGTGCTGGCATCATCAAAAAACACGTGACTGAAGGCATTGTTATGGCGCGAAAGCACCGTCTGCCCAAAGCTGTACAGTCCTTTATTCCAGAGCATCAAGGCACGATGCTGATTGCCTATTTCTACCATCAGGCACAGCAGCGTGTGCAAACAGCAACATCCCAAGGCAAAGCCGTTCCACCGATCAATGACGCTGACTTTCAGTATGACGGCCCTGCCCCTCAATCACGAGAAACGGGCATTGTGATGCTGGCAGATTCTTGTGAGGCGGCGCTGCGATCGCTCAAAGACGCGACTCCCAAAGAAGCCCTCGCCATGATCAACAAGATCCTCCGCGCCCGTTGGCAGGATAAACAACTGATCAATTCTGGCCTCACTCGCGAGGAGATGTCTAAAATCGCTCATGTTTTCGTCGAAGTCTGGCAACAATCAAACCATCAGCGCATTGCCTATCCAACAAAGCCAATTAGCATTCAGCCGTCAACGAGCAAAGTCTGATCGTCAACCTTTCACACCGCTGCCAGATTCGGTGGGGACGATGTAGTGCTGCATGGTAATAAAGAACAACAAAATGGGCGCGATCGAAATCACGGAACCCGCTGCAATTAAGCGCCAGTCGAGCGAGAAGGTGCCTGCTAACGTCGCTACACCCAGCGGAAGGGTGTAGTATTCAGGGCGATCGAGGACAATGAGGGGCCACAGAAAGTCGCTCCAAGAGCCGATGAAGACGAAGATTGCCAGCGTCACCAGTGCCGGACGAATCGCGGGGATCATGACATACCACCAGATCCCCAGTTCCGAGCAGCCATCCATCCGTCCCGCTTCTTCCAATTCTTTGGGCACGCCCTGAAACGCTTGTCGTAATAGGAAAATGCCAAACGCAGACGCGATCGCCGGAAAAATTACGCCCAGATACGTGTTCCGCAACCCCAACTGCACCGCCAGCACATACAGCGGAATCATCACAATCTGAAAGGGAATCATGATCGTGGCGACGATCAGCGTGAAAAAGACTTCTCGTCCCCGAAAGTTAAGCCGCGCTAACGGGTACGCTGCCAGCGCACAAAATAGCAAGTTCAGCCCGACCGTCAGCACGGCCACAAGCGTACTGTTGAACAAATAGCGCCCAAACGGGTTGGCCTTCCACACCGTGACAAAATTTTGGAAGGTCGGCTGGCTGGGAAATAACTGCGGCGGAAACTGAAAGATGTCTTCCGTTGGCGATTTCATTGAGGTGCTAATTAGCCATACTAACGGAATGAGCATGGCGATCGCGATTGTGCCTAACAGACCGTAAAGCCAAATTTGTTGCCAGAACCGCGATCGCCGTATTTGAGTCATCGTATGTTTAAGGTCGCACACTATTTAGTCGCCACAACTGCCAGATTCCAGGCGAATCGCTTCATCAACGGCAGTTTTTTGAGCGCCTGATCGAGCGTTTCTAAACGCTGATAATCAGGCGTCAATCGATCGTGTTCCAGAATAATCTTTTTCCAGTAGCGTTCCTCGTTGGGATTCACTTTTTCAATGAGGTAAAAGCGCAGAAAGATCCAGAGAGTCGCCAGCCAGAAGGTATCGTAATGAACTTGAGTGAAGCGCGATCGTACAAAATTAACAACCGTGATATCTAACGGCGTTTCGTCTTCCGTCCGTACTTTTATGGCAATGCGACGGTAGACATTAATCACCGGATTATGCTTCAGCGGATCCCAGAAGCAGGCTTTGCCACCAGGTTTCAGCACACGGTACATTTCTTGAATCGCAAGACGGGGATCGGGAATGTGATGCAGCAGGTTAGACGCATACACAATGTCGAAGGTGTTGTCAGGGAAGTCGATCGCCATCGCATTCACCACTTTTCCCTCGACCTCGACCTGATTTGCCGCCGCCAGTTTCAGCGCCACATCTACCATGCCCGGTGAGTAATCCGCTGCAACGCACCTTGCCCCCTTCGTGGCAAAATACACGCTGTTTTCACCCGCCCCACAGCCCAGATCGAGCAAATATTTACCGTGCAAATCACCCAGTTGTTTGAGAATGAAGCGATTTTCAGGGGCAGTGCAGGCTTCAAAATAATCGGCAACGCGAATGCCATCGACATCGATAATAGCCGCCCACTGATCATGAAACTGCTGCTCTTTCTGAAGAATGTCGTCTTGCATCATGTTTTTTTCGATAACGATCAGATCTTCTATGATGCATCGTCAAGTAGTTGCGCTCCTTGCTCCCAAAGCTTTGTCAAATCACGCTTAGGTGACAAGTTCACAACTTCCCTACCGCTTTCAGCTTGCTTTTCGCGTAAATCTGCAAAGATTGCGTCCAAGTCATAATTGAAGGACTTAGCGTACTCTTCGCGGATCTGGTGGATTTCTTCTACAATTTCATCTGTCCACATAACTTAATCTGCCATTAGTTCGTAGGGGGTGCAAAGGATTGGCAATTCGTAGCCAAAATCGAGACTAATCTTCGCTAATTTTCTCTGGATTTGAGCATTGGCAATATGCTTGCAGTTCCACGTTAGCAGATAGTCCATGCCGTGAATGGTTGCAGCAGCAATGTGAATCGCATCCACGTTTGCTTTTGGCGGCAGACTGCTATGAGCAAGAAACTGTGCTGCTAGAGTTTGTACCGCTTGGTTCAGCGCCAGCAATGGGAAGCCACGCAATACCTCCAAGCGTTGAGCCGCGATTGTTTCATCGCCCTGTGCTACCTCGTTTAGGACTGCCTCTGACGTATAAAGAATGAAGGCATTTCGATGAAACTCCCACCAATCCTTTGTTATCTCAATGTTTGCAGCCAGGATCAAGTTCTTGGTCGATCGCGCTGTCAGATAGCCTAAGATGCTGGTTTCGAGATAAACCGTTTCACTCATACGTAGATAATCACAACCTTTAAGTACGAGACCGTTGTTGCATCACTATATATTGGCTGCCTCTCGCATTTATCGCAGAATGGCAGCTTGAATTTTGGTATCAAAGTCCAGGATCGTCTACGGCTGTGATGATGCTAGGGGAACGATCGCTTACCCTACCTAAATACGATCGCAGCGCTGCCTTATCTTCACGATGCCTGAGAAAGTATTGTCTCAATTCCTTGTCAGACATTGCAGCATAATTAATGGCTCATCTTCCAACAGCATCTCGATCACTTCCTGTAAATTCTCGTGTAACTCATCCAACATCTCACCCTGAGAATGTGCGCTAGGGGAACCAGGAACATAGCCAACATACAGGTTTGTCGCAGAATCTTGTTCAACGATCGCGGTAACCGTTCTCATATCTAGATCTCACAAACATTCGATAAATTCATCCGGTGTAATTTGCGCCTGCTTAAGGATGCCGCTTAACGTGCCAAGCTTCAACTCGCGGTGTAGCGGGACAACGCAGCCAACTTCACCCTTTTCGGTTTGCTTCTTCATTACAACATGGCTACCTGTTTGGCGGCTTTGCTCAAATCCCAAACGCTCCAGTGCCCGAATCGCTTCTCTGCTGGAGATTCGCGGCAGTCTAGGCATAGCTGACTTCAATGCTTGTGATAAAGCGGGGTGAGGTTTCAGGGAGAGGAAATTCTTCTAGATAAAGCCGTGTTGCCTCTGTTAAACCCGCGATCGCCTGTTCGATCGTGTCACCTTGATCAACGGTGCCAACCTCTGGACATTCAGCAATATACACATCATCTTCTTTGTGAAGAATCACTGTGAAACTACGACTCTTCATTATTTGTCATCCTCAAATCATTTTTAGCTAGCGCGTCTGCAGTGGGTTACATCTAACAGCGCTCAATTTGTGGCGGAGACTGTTCATACTCAGCGACTGCAAGTAGCCTTCGTATCAGTATAAGGCATTGGTTTCGTCCTCTAAGATAGGGTTTTAACTCTCGGTTCCGTCATTCAATATTACATGAAGTTTTCCTGTTACTGGTTTTGGAACATTTGCAGCAACAATCCGGTAGTCAATTTGGAAAGACAAAACTTGCTCAAATGACTCAAAGATAATTCCAATTGAATCAAAATATTCTGATGTATTTTGTTTTAGTTTACGAACATGAAGTTCGACATCGTAACTATTAGAACGACGAATATCAAGCGATGATACATTAGGCTGTGCTCGATTTTGAGAACTAATGAATGGAGAAATTTGACGTAGCGTCAATCTATCCAAAGAAGGCTTTATCAGATTTAATCTATCCTTTCGAGTTCTAGGAATCGGCTGAAGTGGCGGCGCTGGTCGTTCAGATATATCAGGAAGATTTAATATACTACACAGGGAAAAACCATCAGGAAAGTGCATGTGTATGTCAATGTCTTCTGCTGGACAGGTGCCGAAGTTAGATATTGATATGTCTAGAAGGAAAGTTCGGCAGCGGACATCGTGCCAGGGAATATACTCTTCCAAATACTGTCTATAAGCCTTGTAGAACTCATCAAGCTCTTTATTGTAACTTGAGATTTCGTGGGGCAAAATTTCTGGCGTATCGCTCCCATACATCTGATGGATAGTTCTATGCGAGGGATTGACCAGTTGACTATCAAGTTGAATTTCTGGCATCTTTGGAAACTCTTTTTGAAGCTGTTCAATACCTCTCTCAATTGTTTCACTAGCATTAAAACTTTGTGAGAATGGTTTTCTCACCGTATAAGTAATCCTGTCAGAGTTCCCTGAAAAGCATAGCCTCAAATCAGGTGTTCTTTGTCGAAATTCCAAAACCTCTTTTTCAAGCTCTCTGATACGCTTATCAGTCTGATCCAACTCGTCTGGAAGCTTTAAGTCATATGGCAAGCAAATAGCTTCTATCTGATAATATTTCGCTTTCAACCTTAAGCCCAAATCTGCTGCAACTAAAATTACTGGCAAACTAGGGTTTTCAGACCTGAACGATAAAATGCTTGCTAAAAGTCTATCATCTTGAGAATTAGGATCTAGATTCAAAGCTGCAAAATCAGGAGACTTATTATCCACTTCAAAACAAATGTCTATATTTGGCTTCAAATTTGTTTTAAGACCAGAATCAACTAATTTATGAAGCTTTTTAGTAACGTTAGTTGCTTTATTACGTAGTTTTGACGAAGAACTATATTTATGCTTGTCAAGTTCCTGAACTACGATACTTGGTAACCGTATCTCTACTTGATCAACATTTAGTATCTTTAACCAATCTATTTCATCAAAGGATCGGTAGTGTAGAAAAATATTTGTATCAATAAAAAGGGCTTTGAAGTTCATGACTTTACCCAAAATAGACTCAACTTTGTTGGGATTATAGCGTAAGAACTTTAATGAGAGTTTCAATTACGACAAGCACGTTAGTCTCTAAATCTTGCTAATGAGTTTCAATTATGTCCTTATCGACATCTCTGATAGCCGACAATTAATCTCCACCGCCAAAGCACAAAAGAGCTGAAAATCTATCTCTGCGCTTCGGCGGTAACCCTAGCAAAATTCTGCTTGAGGCAGTTTTTAGCCTTCGATCGCCACTACCCCTTCCACTTTCCTTTCAACCGCGACCTTACCTGCTTCATCCTGACGCTGCATGGAAGCATAGAGACGATTCAACGCATTCACATATGCCTGCGCGGATGCCACAATGATGTCGGTGTTGGCGGCGTGCCCGGAGAAAATGCGATCGCCCTGACGGAGGCGGATGGTGACTTCGCCGATCGCGTCGATGCCAGCGGTGACGGATTGCACGGAGAACTCGATCAGTTCGTTGGGCACATTCACCACGCGGTTGATGGCTTTGTAGACGGCATCGACTGGTCCCGTTCCCGTAGCAGCATCGGTGAGTTCCTGGCCATCGGGCGTGCGGATGGCGATCGTCGCGGTGGGATGGGCGCGATCGCCGCAGGACACCTGCACCAGTTCCAGACGGAACAAGTCGGGAGCCTGTTGGATTTCGTCGTTGACGATCGCTTCCAGATCCCAATCCGTCACGTCTTTCTTTTTGTCTGCCAGTTCCTTGAAGCGGACGAAGGCTTTGTTGAGTTCTTGGTCAGCGAGGTCAAAGCCCAACTCTTTGAGGCGCGATCGAAAGGCGTTGCGTCCCGACAGTTTGCCCAGCACAATCTGGTTATCCGTGAGACCAATAGATTGAGCATCCATAATTTCATAGGTCAACCGATTTTTGAGCACCCCGTCCTGATGAATGCCCGATTCGTGAGCAAAGGCATTGGCACCGACGATCGCTTTGTTCGGCTGCACCAGCATTCCCGTCAGGTTCGATACCAAGCGTGAGGACTTGTAAATTTGGCGCGTATCAATATTAGTCAGCGGTGCTTCGGACTCGACGGGACGACCCAAGAAGGGGTTAAAGTACTGTCGTCGGACGTGTAGCGCCATGACCAGCTCTTCCAGTGCTGCATTCCCTGCTCGTTCGCCAATGCCGTTGATAGTGCATTCGAGCTGTCGCGCACCGTTCTTCACCGCTTCCAGGAAGTTGGCAACCGCCAGCCCCAAATCGTTGTGACCATGAACGGAAATGATGGCTCGATCGATATTCGACACATTCTCTTTAATGCCCCGAATCAACGCGCCAAATTCCGCAGGAGTGGTGTAGCCCACCGTATCGGGAATGTTGACAGTTGTAGCACCTGCCGCGATCGCCCGTTCTAGCACTTGATAGAGAAATTCTGGGTCAGAGCGCCCTGCATCTTCGGGCGAAAATTCGACATCATCCACAAACGATTTAGCGTAAGCAACCATTTCACCCGCGATCGACAGCACTTCCGCCCGCGATTTCTTCAGCTTGTACTGCAAGTGAATATCCGATGTAGCGATAAATGTGTGAATGCGCGAGTGAACCGCAGGCTTCAACGCTTCTGCTGCGGCTTTGATGTCATTTTGCGTCGTCCGTGCTAAGCCACAAATGCGGGGGCCACCTTCAACACCCACGACTTCGGCAATTTTCTGGACAGCCTCAAAGTCTCCAGGGCTGGAGTAAGGGAATCCTGCTTCAATCACATCCACACCCAGCCGCGCAAGTTGGCGGGCGATCGTCAGCTTTTCATCAATGTTAAGCGAAGCACCGGGAGCCTGCTCACCATCCCGCAGGGTGGTATCGAAAATAATGACGCGATCGTGACTGGGTTGAGGCTGTGTTTCCATAAGTAGAGATTCCTGCTGTCATGCAAGCGACAATATCACCATTCTAGAGGGTGAAGGCGCATTTCGCACTTCAACTTGTAGTATTACGTATTTCAAGCAGCCGCCCGGAGAGTCAACGTTCAGAGAAGCAAGCAAAACCAAGCTCGCAGGTCAAACGTCTCCACGTCCTCTTGCGCCACTCCCCTCACTGCCCTAATAGTCTGCTTTTTCAATTTCTTTACGAATAGCGTTCAAATCAATATAGCGATCGGTGACGTTACGAAGTTCGCGGGCAATCATGCCTTCGGTAGAAACAACCGTAATGTGTGTATTTTTGGAACGTAGGAGTTCGATCGCGCGTTCAAAATCGCCATCGCCGCTAAAAAGAATCACTCGATTGTATTGTTCAACGGTATTGAACATATCCACCACAATTTCAATGTCCAGGTTTGCTTTTTGCGAATAACGCCCAGAATTATCGTCGTAGTATTCTTTGAGAATTTTGGTTCTTACCGTATAGCCCAAACTGATCAAAGCATCTCTAAAGCCTCGCTGATCTTGAGGATCTTTGAGACCTGTGTACCAAAAAGCGTTGATTAAGTTTACGTCTGGATCATGGGTAAAGTACTCTAATACTCGCTTTGGATCGAAAAACCAGCCATTTTTTTGTTGGGCATAGAACATATTGTTCCCGTCCACAAAAATAGAAAGACGACTCGTTGCATAAGCCATAGAAACTAAAGACCTAAAATTTGTAGAAAATAAATGTAATTGTAACAACTCATTTTAGAGTCGTTAATCCAGAATCACGACAGTCACCAAGTAATGACTTAACGAACATACGCCAGGAAAATCCAATCAGAGGTTGTTCACCAGCGTTCGTAAGACCTTACTCTGTAAGTCTTCTAAGCAAGACTTTTGCTATTAACAGCTTGCATCAGGTAAAAGCATCCTCCTGAGGGAGGATTTATCTGTCCAGAACATCTATAAGTCGTGCGGTTATGGTTCACCATAAAAACATTAATTGAGCAGTTAAATAGCATTCTTTAGCGGTCAAATTTAGTGAGAATCCACGCAATATTTCTACAATCGTAAGATAAGAGCATAGAATTTAAGACTGTTGAATCTCCTTAATTATTGCAAAAAACTTCAGACTCTGCCCCCATGAACTCACCTAGAGCGATAGCATCGCGGCATCAAGACCAAACGGTTCTCTATAACGAGAGATCGATATTAACCGAGTTGAGCCGTTCAGTCACCATCAAGGGGCTGTTCTGCCGCATCGGTTAGTGCCGTGCTCCAATCTGTTTGAGGCTCAGCAGCACGAGGGGTCACAGGTAGAAGTATGGGATAGCCTGGTGAAGACGGCACTAGCTCTAACTGCCTGGTTTGAGTGTGAGCAGGCTGATTTTGGCGGCGGCGAGACACGTTTTCTTCATTGGTATCTTCTGCCACCACTTCGTAAAGTATTGCCAGTTTGTCAGGCGTTTTGCCCTTGCGCAGCACTCGCCCCAATCGCTGAATATGTTCGCGGGTAGACCCTGTACCCGAAAGCACGATCGCGACACTCGCATCAGGTACATCCACCCCTTCGTTCAGCACTCGTGATGCAACCAATGCCCGATATTCACCCGCTTTAAATTTAGCCAGAATATCATGCCGCTCTTTGACGCCTGTCTGGTGCGTGATGGCAGGAATCAAAAATGCTTGGGAAATGCGGTATACCGTTGCGTTGTCATCCGTAAAAATGAGCGTGCGATCGGGATAATGGGCGGCTAGTAAATCTGCCAGAACGCGCAGTTTGCCTTCTGTCCCAAAGGCGATCGCCCGTGCTTCACGATGGGCTAACATCGCTCGTCGTCCTGCTTTAGAACGAGCACTTGCCTGCACAAACCGCTGCCACCCTTGTACAGAACCGAGGAAAATTTTGGCCTCTTGCAAGAACTGATTTCGCACCTGCATCAACTCGTCGTAGCGATCGCGCTCTTGCTCCGACAGACGCACCCGCATTTGGACTGCTTTGTGTTTGGCAAGCGCCGTACCCGACAGTTCCTCAGCACTTTTGCGGTACACTTCCGCGCCAATGAGGGTGTAGAGATCTTCGTGTTTGCCGTCGGTGCGATCGGGCGTAGCAGTCAGGCCCAGACGGTAAGGAGCGATCGCGTATTCAGCAATCACCCGATTGAAATCGCTGGGTAAATGATGGCACTCATCAAAAATCAGCAAAGCATACTGATTGCCTAGCGTTTCCGCATGAATGGCAGCACTGTCATAAGTCGAGACGAGAATAGGCGATCGATCTCTCGAACCACCCCCCAGTAAGCCAATTTCGACATCCGGAAAGGCCGCAATCAGATGAGCGTACCATTGATGCATCAAATCCAACGTCGGCACCATAATCAGCGTGCTGCGTTTGGTTGCTTGCATTGCCATTTGCGCCAAATAAGTTTTACCAGCCGCCGTCGGTAGGACGACTAAACCCATCCGCCCTGCGCCAACCCAAGCCGCTAAGGCTTCCTGCTGATGCAGGTAAGGCTCCATTTCTAGCTTGGGGATGAGTGCAAGCTCACGAAACGCGCTTGCACGATCGTCTAACTCCGTTCCCGCTGCCCGTAATGCCAGCACAAGCTTGCGATACTGCATCGCCGGAATGCGAAACCGCTCCACGCGATCGTCCCACGTGGCAAAATCCATCCACTCTTTGCCGCGTGGCGGTGGATGCAGAATGAGCGTGCCGCGATCGTAAGATAGCGTAGGAGTCCGAGCCATAAGTGATTCTATTTGAGCATCGGGATCAATCTCTATCCCTGTCAGCGATTCGTCTTGTGTACCTGCAATAGTAGCGGTTTCGATAGAGAATTGGATAAGAGAAGTAGGACTTACGCAAAAGCGATCATCTTTCGCCCCCTAGCCCCCAATGCTGGGGGAACCGAGCCAATTAAAGCCCCCAGCATTGGGGGTTTGGGGGCAAATGCGTAAGTCCTAAGAAGGTAAAAGGATGAAGGCTAAAGGCTAAAAATGCAGTCAGAAGTCAGGAGTCAGTCTCCGGTTTCAGTCAGCAATCTCCAGTTTCTAGCTCTGCGACTGATCACTGTTTACTGGCAACTGTTGAGAACTCAGAATTCAAAACTCAGAACTCAAAGTTCTTTCCTACTTCCTTAACCTCTCTGCTTTCCCTCCCGTCTAACCACTAACAACCAACAACCCTTCTACATGGCTTTTTCTACTCAACCCACCATTGGTGTGGCGATCGTCGGTACAGGTTTTGGGCAAAAAGTACATATTCCTGGCTTTCGGGCACATCCTCGAACAAAAATTGTTGCCGTGTACCATCGCGATCGCGCTAAAGCAGACACGATCGCTCAGCAATACCAGATTCCGTATGCCTGCGAGACGATCAAAGACGTTATCGCTCTGCCGGATGTCCAGGGTGTCAGCATTTCTACGCCACCGTTTCTGCATTATGAGCAGGCAAAAACAGTTCTAAGCGGCAGAAAACATCTGCTGCTAGAAAAACCAACAACGCTTGCAGCTAGTGAAGCGATCGCCTTGCAGCAGCTAGCTACCGCGAATGGCGTTGTGGCAAATCTCAATTTTGAGTTTCGCTGCATTCCAGCATGGTTACGACTGGCAGAACTGTTGGCAGAAGGCTATGTTGGTAAGCTGCGACTGATTAAAGTGGATTGGTTAGTGCCAAGTCGTGCTGATGCCTCGCGTCCCTGGAACTGGTATGCGCGGAAGGATCAGGGGGGTGGTGCATTGAGCGCGATCGGCTCCCATGCCTTTGACTACATTGCCTGGCTATTTGGCCCTATTAAGCAACTTTGCGCGCGTCTGAGTGTTTCCGTACCAGAACGTCCCGATCTCGCCAGTGGTCAACTTAAGCCTGTTGATGCAGATGACATTTGCATGATTCTGCTGGAACTGGCGGATGGTACACCCTGCCAACTATGCTTGAGTGCTGCTACCTATCAGGGACGGGGACATTGGGTTGAGGTGTATGGTGATCGCGGTACGCTTGTTCTCGGCAGCGATAACCAAAAAGATTACGTTCACGGCTTTAAGCTCTGGGGTAGCCATTTGGGTGAACCACTGAAGGAGCTAGACATCCCCAGACATCTGGAGTTTCCTGAAACGTTTCAAGATGGTCGCATTGCGCCGTTTGTCCGTATTGTCGATCGCTGGGTGCAGGGTATTGACGCTGGACAGGCGATCGCGCCTTCCTTGCAGGAGGGACTCTATGCTCAGCGCTTGATGGATCTGGCGCACGAGTCCAATGAGAATGGACGATGGGTGAAGGTAGAGCAAGCCGTTATCGGTTGTAGTTAGAACGCACGAGAAGACAGACGGTAGAGGGTAATTGCTGTCTGCTAACCGCTGAAGCTGCTCAAACTCAATCATTCCCTCATAAATCTGCGACGAACGGTTCTTGCAATTTACTTTGACTTCACAAAACCTGGATTAGACTAAGTCCAGCGTTTAAGGAATCTTCAGCAGGCAATCACGTATGTCACAGAGTCAAGCAACAATCCTGGTTACTGGCGGGGCTGGCTATATCGGCTCCCACGCAGTCTTGGCACTTCAACAGGCAGGTTACCACGTCATTGTGCTAGACAATCTAGTGTATGGGCATCGAGATATCGCCGAGACAGTTCTAAACGTTGAGCTGATCGAAGGTGATACGAACGATCGTCCCCTGTTAGACAAACTGTTTGCCACCCACAATATTGGTGCGGTCATGCACTTTGCAGCGTATGCCTATGTAGGCGAATCCGTTACAGACCCTGCGAAGTACTACCAAAACAACTTTGTTGGTACCCTCACGTTGCTAGAGGCCATGCTGGCAGCAAATGTGAAGCACTTCGTCTTTTCCTCTACCTGTGCGACTTATGGTGTACCGCAGATAATCCCCATTCCTGAAGACCATCCTCAAAATCCCATTAATCCCTACGGCGCAACAAAGCTGATGGTCGAGCGAGTGCTCACTGATTTTGACAAAGCCTATGACTTTAAATCGGTCTGCTTTCGCTACTTCAATGCGGCAGGAGCTGATCCAGACGGACGCTTGGGTGAAGATCACTCGCCCGAAACCCACTTGATTCCGCTCGTCTTGCAAGCCGCATTAGGACTACGCGACTCGATCGCCATCTTCGGCACGGACTATCCCACCCCTGATGGCACTTGCATCCGCGACTATATTCATGTCACAGACCTTGCACAGGCACACGTTCTAGGACTGTCATACCTGCTGAACGGTGGTAACACAACGATTTTCAACCTGGGCAACGGGAATGGCTTTTCGGTGCGCGAAGTCATTGAGATGGCACGGCAGGTGACAGGACGCGAGATTCCCGCGATCGAGCATCCTCGTCGCCCCGGTGATCCTCCTGCGCTGGTGGGCAGTGGCGATCGTGCTCGTACTGTTTTAGGCTGGAACCCACAGTACGCCGATTTGCACACTCTGCTCTCCCACGCCTGGAGCTGGCATCAAAAGCGTCACGCTCAGTGAATTAGCTATCAGCTATCAGCCGTCAGCTTCCTTCTAACAACTAAAAACCAACAACCAACAACTTCTTCATCCCTCATCCCTCACCACTGCGGATCGGTATGAAGCAACGCTTCGGCGGCCTCTGCTACTAGCGGCTTAGAGAAAAAGTAGCCCTGTCCATACTCACATTTGAGTCCGCGCAGGCTGGCAAGTTGCTCGGCAGTTTCAACCCCTTCTGCCACAATATCCATATTCAAGTTGTGACCCAAAATGATGATGGTCTGGACAATTTGAGCATCTTCGCTTTCATCGCCCATACGGCTCACAAAGGAGCGATCGACCTTAATGGTGTTTGTGGGGAAGCGGTGCAGGTAGCTCAATGACGAATAGCCCGTGCCAAAGTCATCAATGCTCAGTTGCAGATGAAGGGCTTTCAGCCGCTGAAGGAGGGCGATCGTAGACTCTACGTCCGTCATCGCCATACTTTCGGTAATTTCTAGCTTTAAGCTGTGTCCATCCAACTCTGTTTCTTGCAGCGTGCGTTCAATCTGCTCAACCAAATCTGGTTGCGAAAATTGCTTTCCTGACAAGTTGACACTCACCAATAGGGGTTGCTCTCTGGGAAACTTCTCCTGCCAGAGGCGCAATTGTCGGCAGGCTTCGTAAGTAATCCACTGCCCCATAGGGATAATCAAATCCGTTTCTTCTGCCACTGGAATGAAATCGTTGGGTGGTACCAAGCCGCGCTCCGGGTGCTGCCAGCGTACCAAAGCTTCAAAGCCAGCAATCCTACCAGTTTGTAATGACACCAGCGGTTGGTAATGGAGCCGAAATTCTTGCCGTTCGACGGCACGACGCAGGTCTGTCTCAAGCTGGAGCCGCGTCATTACCTGCACTCGCATACCTGTAACAAACACCTCATGGCGCGCTTTCCCTGACGCCTTGGCGCGGTGCATCGCTGTGTGGGCATCCCGCAGAATGTCTTCAGGTTCGTATTCTGAGTCAGAGCGACCCAACACAATACCAATGCTGGCAGTACTAAAGACCTCTTGTCCATTGAGCGTAATCGGCAACGTCATCTGCTGTTGTAGCCGATCGGCAAGCTCCGTAATTTCAGCCGTGTCTCGAATGTGGTGCCGCAAAATGGCAAACTCATCACCGCCTACTCGTGCAATGTGATCGGTCGATCGCAGACAAGCCTTAAGACGAGCGGTGGTCGCTACTAGAAGCTGATCACCCAGACGGTGCCCAAAACTATCATTAATCGCTTTGAAGCTATCTAAGCCGACAAAAAGAACCGCGATCGAGGGTGCCTCTGATGGTGGCTCTGCATTCGAGCAAGGTGGCTGCCGTCTGATGACCCATTGGAGGCGCTTCATCAACAAAGCTCGGTTGGGCAAGCCGGTGAGTGCATCGTGAAATGCATCATGCAACAGCCGATACACCACAACTCCCGCCGTAGCCAAAATCAGAGCGATCGCGGCTGGCACAATAGGCACCCATCCCCCTTGCAGCATCAAGCCAAAGCAGATGCAGCCCAACCCAACGCCTGCAAGAACAATCATGCCCACTAGCGAGCCGGGATGACGGAATCGCCATGCCAGTCCCCCACCGACAATAGACCATAGCCCTATCCATAGGATCTCACTCGGTTCAGGCCAGTACCACGGCAAGGCATTCCCATCTAACACCTGACCCAGAATTTGACTCACCATTTGAGCGTGAATCAAAACTCCTGGCGTTTTCGGGTTTTGCTGAGCTGCTGATAAATTGTAAGGCGTTAAAAATAAATCTTTGCCGCTAGGAGCTGTGGTACCAATCAGTACAAGCTTGTCTTTTACCCATTCTGGCTGAAGCTCACCCTTCAGGACTTGCGTGAGCGTCACCTGTCGAGCCACGTTTTTAGCAGAGCGGTAGTTAAGCAACACCTGATAGCCCCGATCGTCAAGTGCACGATAGCCGCCCGCACTTGGGTCGAGTACTGGAAATGCTGCGTTGCCGATTTGTAGAGCGTTTGTGCCAACGCGGAAGGGAAGCTGTTTATCCGCCAAGTATTGCAGGCTTAGGCGGAGAGCAAATGAGTAGAGTTTTTCCTTATTTGAGGTGGCAAACAGTAGATTGCGTCGTACGACCGCATCGGGGTCAATCACAAAATCGCTAAAACTGACGCGATCGACAGGCACCCCAAAGGGTGGCGGCACACTACTATTATCTGCATCACCCAGAAGCATGACAGTCGTCACGTTGCTAGAGCGCAACTCCTTCAGCAGCAACCCATGACCTGGCTCTTGTGGTACGTCACGATAAATGTCTAGACCGATCGCTTTAGGTTGATACTGGTTTAACTTCGCCAGCAGTTCTGCAACAACCTGATCGGATATGGGCCAACGGTTTTGCGATCGAATATCGTCTTCAGTAATCGCAACAATAAGCAAGCGGGAATCGGCACCAGTATCAGGGCGCAGCCGCACCATCTGGTCAAAGGCCAATAGCTCTAACGATTGCAGTCCACCTGCCTGACGCACGCCTAACACTAAGCCAGTCGCCAGAACACCAGAAAGGAACGCAGGATGCTTGAAAGCCCACGTTAAACAGCGGCGACCATTTCTGACTATCCCTTTGGGGTTAAAGCGGAAATCCGTCATGTCAACAGCAAGTATTGAGGTTGGGGCAGAACGTGAAACGGTAGAGCAGGGTGACACCATGAACGGCGTTTGGAGTAACCATTCCACCGACAGTAACCCTTAAAAGCAAACTGATGATTCAGGGAATATGCGGCCAACGGCCAACCACTGCCTCTGGTGCCTTTCAGGCTGTCACCTAACCAATGGCTGTCAGCTTATGATCTTTGTCAATGGCACGATCGCATTATGAGGTGCAGTGCTTGAAGCTTAACTCATACAGGAGCAATCACCCCGATCTACTGTTGCCCAAAAACAGCGTTGAGCTGCGGTCGATCGACCATGATTTAGATGTCGCTTGCGTCATGTAGCGTGACCATCCGTGCAGCCTAAGAGTGGTTTGTTGATATTAAACAGAAATGCTTGCCAAACCAAAAGATGGCTCTCCTGTGAGACAGTGCTATGAACCGTTGCTTCACCCTTTTTAATTTCACCCTCTTTCAATAGTACCCATCCCCACCCAAGACCCCACAGCCAATTACTGTCACTAAATGTAATTGTAGAAGTCTGCCATTAATGATTTGATAGTTATAGAGATTTATAAGCCCACTAGCAGAAGTCGTCAGGCTACCAGTCAGAGCGCTGAAAACTTCTACCAAAAGTGACGTGTACTCACCCAGCCAGGTGAGTCAGAGGGATGATGTAGAGCCTTTGAGATTATCGTAATCTGATCTCAAGCTCCGGAATCGATGTTTATGGCCGTGTATTTACCGAAGCTGATCTATCCTTCCCGTTATGTTGGGAATGGAATTTATAAGTCTTCTTTTTCAGTTCACTGTTTCAGTCTCAGAGGAGAAACGCGATGCGAAACCAACTCGTCCACGCACTCTCGCCGTGGTTCTCTCAGCTAAGTCGCTCTCGTCACCTTTTAGCAGGATTATCGCTCACCGTTGGCTTGCTCGGTGCTGGTTTGTTGCCCGCGATCGCTCGTACAGAAGCAGCACCTAAGTCAGCCTTACCCGATGGAGTTTACCTTTACGGGCAATCGGCGCAGCCCGAACAGATTGGTCAAGGCTATTTCGTGTTTGAATCTAAGCAAGGCAACGTGGTTGGAGCATTATACATGCCACGATCGTCCTTCGATTGCACCTCTGGTAAGTTTGAGGGTGAGCAACTAGCGCTAACGGTGGTGAATAGTTACGATCGCACTACAAACCCATTTGAAATTGCGTTAGAGAAGACTTCTAACGTTGCTACAGAAGGCAATCCTGCTTTTCAAGCCATCGGTCTAGAAGGATTCCAGCGGATCAACAAGCTTAGCGAAAACGACCACCGCATTTTGAACGTCTGCAAGGCCGACTTGCAAAAGCAGAGCAACCAGAAACAGGCAAAGAGATAAGTTGAGTTGAGCATTCAGGAGCCAGAAACCAGGAGGCAAAGCAGCATTTCCAACACTGGCTCCTGACATCCCGTACCGAGTTTCAAACGTTGTTGGTTCATAGGTTTAGGGATTCACTGGAACATAACATCCCACTGCTCATCCACCCTCTACTTATCCACCCCCTTCAACCTGGGATTTTATTGGTTACTAGTTCCCTTACATTCCGCTAAGGTCACGCTCAACCACGATAATATTTTCAGTCACTTTTTCAAACGTGTCGTCATGACTGATGACAAAAAGTTGGCGGAGCGTTTTAAGGTTGGCGATCGCTTCTGCAAGGTGATCGCGGCGAGGTTTATCCATGTTGGTAGTCGGCTCATCAAAGAACGCAACATCAATATCCGCTAGCACTTTGAGTAGCGCTAGGCGAACGGCCAAAGCTGCACACATTTGTTCGCCACCAGAGAGGTTGATAAACCGTCGCGGCTGTGCGCCTTCTTGAACGAGAATTTCATATTCACGCGTCCATGTCAGACCCACATTGGGGCGATTTAGCAGTTCACGAAAGAGCCGATCGGCTTCGTGAGAAACGTTTTGGACGTAACGTTCGGTAATCCGAGGGCCAGCTTTCTTATAGGCATCGCGGGCAAACTTGACAAAGCGTTGATTTTTTCGCTTCTGTTCTAGGGATGCTTGAGCTTGCGATCGCTTGGTCTGGGTCATTTCCAGCTTGGTCAACTGCTGGTTGAGTGCATCTAAATATTTGAGCTTGTCGGGCAAACTGGCGTTTAGCGCAATGCTGCGTTCTTTAGTCTGCTGGTAGGCTGTTTGCACTGTTTGAAAGTGAACCGCATCAAAGGTAGCTTGCAGGCGATCGCGTTCGTCGCTAACAGTCTTTGTGCGTTGCTCTAGAGTTTGCAGTTGGGCGATCGCATCTTGTAACTGTTGGTGCCGCTCTCGCCGACTATTGGCTAATTTTTGATGCTCTAAATATTCCTGATGGGCTGCTCGATGCTGTTCTCGTAAGGTTTGCTGAGTTTGCAACGCTTCGACTAGCTCTGCAAAAGCTGTAAGTTGTTGATCGAGCGCCGCGATCGCTTGCTGATCGGTTGCAAACGATGCTTGTAAAGCCTGAATGTTTGTTTGCAGCTCAGGCTCTCGCTGAAGTTCCTGCTGCCATAAGCGACTCCGGCCACGGGGATCGCCCAGCATCTCTAGATCTTGAGCCAACCGCGTCTGTTGCTTCTGTAAAAACGGTTCTGCGGTTAACTGGGTGTGTAGCTCAGTCAGGCTTGCTTGAAGCGCAATGACCTCTTCAGCCCGTTCGGTTCGATCGTTTACAAGACGCTCCAAGCTGGAAAATTCAAGCTGTTGCTGTCGTGCCCGTTGTAGATCCACCTGAATCTGCTGAAGTTGCTTTTCCAACCGCGCTTCAGAGGTTTGCTCAGCCAAATCTTTAAGAATCAACTGGAGGGCAGCCAACTGCTGCTGTTGCCAGTTAGCCCCACTTTGAAGGGTTGCCAGCGCCAACGCTAATGGTTCGCTCCACAGGGGAACCGTTCGCTGAAGGTCTTTGAGCGTTGCCTGGGCTTGTTCGGCTTGGAGAAGGTAGCGATCACCCGCTTCCTGAGACTGTTCTAGCAGTTGCCTCAAATCGGCCTCAAACTGAGCCGCTGCTGCAATGCGACTAAGCTGCTGCTGATAGCGCTGCTGCTGCTGCTCTAGAGCGGGAATTTGGTGCACGAATGATTCTAGCGATCGCAGTCGAAGGATACCCTGGTCAAGTTGCGTCATCCGCGTTTGGGACTGAATCAGCCGCTTTTCTTGCTCTTTGACCATGCGTTGCCAGTTCACACAGTTTTGCAGTTCCTGGTTGAGTGCCTGTAAGGATTGCTCAAGCTGCTGTTGTTGTTCGATCAGCGGCTCCAACTGCACCAGGTCTGTTTTGGTCTGCTGGAGACGATCGAGTTGATGTGTAAGGGTTGCCAGCTTCGTTTGGCGATCGCGCCGTTGCTCAAGGCTGTACTGTCGCTTTTGCTGAAGTTCACGTTCCGATCGCTGCTGCTGCTCTAATTCCTTCAAGGCTTCTTCTGCTCGCTTAAACGCTTGAAACGCTTCACGATTCGTTGTGCAAATAGCGACTGCCTGTTCAGCGTCTTGCACATCAACCTGCAAACGCTCCGTTAAAGCAGTCTGAGTTTGAATGTGAGCTGTGAGCTTTTCTAACTGACTGTCCAACTGCTGTATCTGCATTGCTTGCGTGCTGAGTTGCTCAAGCTCATGCTGTAATTGCGTCAGGCTAGTCTGCGCCTGCTGAAGCTCTGCCTGCACTTGCTCGATCGTCTGGTGCTGCTCTTGCTGCTGTTGCCGCAGCGGTTCCAGTTGCTCTAAGTTTTCGCTGTAATAAGCAATCTCCTGCTCCAGGCTCTCTACCTGGTTTCTGGCGTACTTTTCCAGTTCGCCTAATTTCTTCCAGCTTTGTTGGTATTCTTCAACTTTTAGAATCTTGTCAAAAATCGGCTTGCGCTTCTCTTTGGTGAGCAAGAAATCGACTGTAAAGGTACCCTGCGGGACGCCGATCGTGCTGGAAAAGAGTTGGCTCAGATCCGTTCCAGGTGCAACGCCCAAATGCTCACGCAGCCAGGGCATGATTTCTTCTTTAATGCGAGTGTAGGGTAAGCGTTGATCAAGCTGAGGATCATAAAGCGTGTAGCTTTTGCTAGTGCAGCGCTGAACCTCGTAGGTGCGGTCATCGCGACTAGAGACAAAGGCAACCCGTACCTGCGCACTGGCAGCCCCGTTGCGAATCAAGTCCTCTTTGTTGTAATCGCCAGCGTAGTCAAACAAAGTCCAGGCGATCGCTTCCAGGATGCTCGTTTTCCCAGCACCATTCTCGCCACAGATGGCGTTGGTTCCTGGTTGAAAGGTGAAGTGGCGATCGCTATGCGATTTAAAGTTCTTGAGGCTAACCGAGAGAATTTCCATAATCAGTGCGTTCAGTTAGCGACGAGGCGTTGACAGAGCTTTTTACTTAGAAGCATCTTTTGCAGAAGCAACGCATCCGAACAATTGTACTATCTATTCTATAGAAGAATAACGTAACTTCTGCTAAGAAGCGTATTGTAGTCGTTACATACTACTAGTTTCACGCCGTCAGCCTCTGCGTTAACGCTTACGCAAAGGCTGAAAAGATTAACGAAACAATGCGATCGGCCTGTCGAAATCGCGTGCATTGATACTTTCACGGCTCTCCAAATTCATGTAGTCTACAATGCAAAATTTAGAAATACTCAACTGTTGGTACTTGCCTGGTTGATGAATGTATTGTGTTCGTTGATCGCCCTTTACCCGCTTAAGCTAAAGACGGCGATCGTTGAGTATAATCGGCGCACTGGAGCGATCGATTAAAGACTATGACCAGTTGGAATGAACCGTTAGAACCCAGTTTTCAGCAAGCACTTGCCAGCCTTGCCTCCTTTATCGAGCAGGGTTTCAGCCAGCAGAACCAAAAATTAGATGTATTGACTGATCAGATCGGGCATTTCACTGAAGGGCTGACAGAGTTAAGGATGGAAGCCCAAGAGCGAACAGCGCAAATGCAGCAACAGACCGCCCAAATGCAGCAACAGACCGCCCAAATGAGTCACATTACGGATGGACTGGCAGAGTTAAAGACTTTAGTGCAAGAGCAGTCAGCCACAGCGAAGCAGCAAGCACAAGCCGCAAAGCAGCAGGCAGATACGGTGAAGATCCTGGCTGAAAGTGTGGCAAATCTGGTGGCTTTAGCAAGCCAGAAAAGTCAAGCGTAAAGGCGATCGCAACCGCGATCGTCCACCCTTCAAAACTCAATGCCTGCCTGTGCTTTTACGCCCTGTTCGCGGAAGGGATGTTTGACCAGCGTCATTTCGGTTACAAGGTCAGCACGCTCGCACAATTCCTTCGGTGCACCTCTCCCAGTTAAGATGACGTGAGAATCAACGGGCTTTTGCTCCAATCCTATTAACACTTGCTCAACGCTCAGGTAGCCAAGCTTGAGCGCAATATTGACCTCATCCAGCAAGACAAGTTTAAAGTTGGGATCTTGGATGAACGTGAGTGCCTTTGACCATGCTTCCTGAGCTTTTTGGGTATCGCGATCGCGGTCTTGGGTTTCCCAGGTGAAGCCTTCGCCCATCGCGTGAAATTCCAGTTGTTCACCCCAGTGGCTGAAAGCAGCTTTCTCTGCGGGTTCCCAGGCTCCTTTGATAAACTGAACGATCGCCACCCTGTAGCCATGACCTAGCGATCGCAGCACCATCCCTAACGCAGCGGTAGTCTTGCCCTTACCGTTGCCCGTATTGACAATGACCAACCCTTTTTCGGCCACCATGCCAGCGAGTCGTTGCTCCTGCACATCCTTACGCCATTCCATTTTTTGGCGGTGCTGCTCGGCAGTGAGGGAGGAGAGGCGCTTAGACTGAGCGCGATCGAAAAGCTGATGATCGGGGGGCAACGTTGTCACAATGAACTCTTTGCATCATTGTAATCATTCTACTGCGACTGTTCACCGACTACTGACCGCTTTACCCTTATTGCACTCATCCCACCTGACCAACGAATGCACGTCTTTGATGTTGCCTACACTACAGTCCGCGACAAATGATGAAAAAATCATCCCTTTGGTGAAGAACCGTTGAAACATTAGTGCTAGATTAATGGTGCTAGTGTTTGAAGGTTGTGTAAAAGCATTGAAACTTCCTTCCTTGACCGGGTATCCCTGGAGACCGCTCTGGTACCTGGAGATGAAATTGAAGCGGAAGCGGCAATGCGATCCCGCGCTATCCTGGGTTGATCGCTGTGAAGCGCCCAGTATGAGCTGACCGACCTGTAACTATAAGGTTCACGCGCTGTAGAGATTGGCTTAAATCATTCCTTAGTGAGTCATTTTTCTTCTCTGCGGTATGTGAACTGGGTCGGTCAAGTTCTCTATAGGAGAATTTTTGAACTAAATGCAGGATGAGTTTTTGTGCGTTGCTGCCTGTTTGCAGCAAGTCAGCGAGGTGTACAAAGCTTTGATCGCAGAGACGATGCACGATCGCCAGGTTGAGTGCACGATCGTCATCTAACGATCGTCATCTAACTGTCGTCGTCTAAATCCAGATGCCTTTGCGCTTGCATGACGTGGGTAAAGGCGCGATCGCAACCCGTCTGGGCGCACAAATTAAATCGCACAGATATCAGGTTTTCTACTTTGCCCTCTTAGTCGGGAAACCTGGAGATGAGTGTGCTGAGTTGCAGCCTGCCATTGTCCGCCCTGCTTTTTGAACAGCCCCATTTGGGGTTGCCCCCACTTCCGCTTGCAATAGCTACCTCATTTTTGGTTGGGGTACTGGTTACGTTGAGGTGCTGTCTGTAAACCCTCTCTATTCTTTTATGCTGTCCACTCTTGTTGGAGTCAACCCATGTCGAAATTGCTCAGTCACAAAATCGCACCCTCCCCCATGCCTGCTTCGATTAGCGTCGTTGACCTGATTGATGGCTACTTTACGGCATACAACTCGGCTCGTTTGCGTGAAATCTGCCACCTGTTGAGCCGCGAAGTGATGCAACCAGGTGTGACGGTCGGGTTGAGCTTATCGGGTGCCATGACCCCCGCAGGTTTTGGCGTTTCTGTTCTCGCACCACTGATGCGTCACGGCTTTGTGGATTGGATCATCAGCACAGGCGCAAATCTGTATCACGATATGCACTATGGGTTGGGATTGGAGCTTTACTCCAGCAGCCCCTTCTTAGACGATGTGAAACTGCGGCAGGAAGGTCGCATTCGCATTTACGACATTGTGTTTGACTATGATGTGCTGCTGGAAACTGATGCCTTCTTGCGCGAATTGCTCAAGGCAGAACCCTTCCAAAAGCGCATGAGTACCGCAGAGTTTCACTACCTGCTGGGTAAATATGTGAGCGAGGTGGAAAAGCAAGTGGGCGTGAAAAATTCCTGCTTGCTGGCGACGGCGTATGAGTGTGGTGTACCGATTTACACCTCGTCTCCAGGGGACAGTTCTATCGGCATGAACATCGCCGCGATCGCCCTGGAAGGTTCCCAACTCGTCCTTGATCCGTCGCTAGACGTGAACGAAACTGCCGCGATCGCCTATGCTGCCCGCGAAACTGATGTTCCTGGAGTTGAAGGCAAAAGCGCCGCGTTAATTATTGGTGGTGGTAGCCCCAAAAACTTCTTACTGCAAACGCAGCCTCAACTACATGAGGTGTTGGGCTTAGAAGAGCAAGGACATGACTACTTTATTCAGGTAACGGATGCGCGTCCTGATACGGGTGGGTTGTCCGGTGCCACACCAAGCGAAGCCGTCAGTTGGGGCAAGGTTGATCCCGATGAGTTGCCTAACACGATCGTTTGCTATACCGACAGCACGATCGCATTACCTATCATGACCGCTTATGTGATTGATCAGTGCGAAGCCCGTCCACTGAAGCGGCTGTACGATCGACGAGAAGCGCTGTTAGCCAAACTCCAGGCTGACTATCTCGCTGCTAAGGCAAACCCCACGCACTCGGTATCATCCCCTATCCCAGTTGTGGAACCTGCTGCACGGGAATTGGTGGCAACATATCCCTGTGGTACACCCATTCGCAACGGGCACCGGAAGTAGGAACCATTTGTAGGGACGTTGCATTAACGTCCCTATGGAACCTATACAGCGCAAAAGGCTTGAATTGCCTGCCAAGTTTCGGTACTAACATCCGTCAGGCCATGATCGCTGTCCAGTTCCACTAGCTCCACCCAGAGACGGCTTTTTGCAAAGTCAAGGCTGGCTTGTAGGGGAATCACGTCGTCATGCTTGCCGTGCAAAATGAGGGTGGGGAGCGATCGCGCGATCGTCTCCTCTCGATACTGCATCGCATCCGTCACAAAGCCGTAGCTAAGGGGTAGTTTCTTTGCTTCACCATAGTGGTAAATCGGAAGATATCCGTCTGTTAGCCACTGATTTACCTGCACGTCACCTAAGCGATGTAGCCAGTGATTCAGAAAGCCGAAGGCAGGCGCTAGTAAAACGAGGCGATCGACCTGCATATGCTTTTCCCCTAACCATGCAGCGGTCAAGCCTCCAAAGCTAGAACCGATCAGCGTTACGGGTTCTTGTGCGCGTGGAAACAGTGCTTCTACCTGCTGGATCTGACGGCTGAGCGTGAGATGGGTAAAGTCGCCCTGATTGAGATCGGGAATGATTAAAGGGACATTAAGGCTAGCAAAGCGATCGCTCAAATCCCTTGCCTTTGACGATCTTGGACTCGATGCAAACCCGTGAAGGTAGATATACCGCATACCGTTCGTTTGATGTTCTGACTGCAATTCATCAGAACTTACCCATTTTGACCAAAACCTTGGAGGTTTAAGCGACTATATTTCAAAGAGCCGTTTATAAATCAGCGAAATTGGTAGCTGTGCGGTAAATTTCTTCTTGCACAAGTTGGATGGCAAGGCAATGGACACCCAGCACGATCCGCACATACCACCGCAGTTGATCAATCTGGCTGAGCAACTGATCGACCACTTCTAGCTCTAAACAATGGATGATGAGCGTTTTGTTGTCATCTAAACACAGTGAACATGACAGGAGCGAGCTGAAAAAGAAGGAACGGAAGCGTTGCAGTCGGTACTGTTCCAGCAAAAGTAAATCGACGGTGGTGAGTTCTAAAAGCATGGCTCCCTCAAAAGAGACTCTGTGCAGACTATTTGTACATAAACTCTGGGCTACCCAGGATGAAAGCGGCTCGAAGTTGAGGCGAATAGATGACGATCGCGCGGATAGCCGAAACCACACGCTGGGAAGGAGCTTTGAACTTAACGCTGTTGTATTGAGTCTGGCAAAATTCTGCCTGGTGGAAAAGGGCATTTAGTACTGAGCAAACAGTGCCATTGGTGGTCAGGGCTGTGTTTGTCAGGCGATCGACCAGGGACTTCGGTGGGTTGCCACTCACAAAATACTGTGTGATCTCGTAGCTGATGTGTCGCACCGTTATCAAACTCTCGGTAAACAGATCTAGCGCTGTCTCACCTGCTTTGGTCAGCCAATCACGACCACCTGTTGGCTCTGTCATAGCGGGCCGCGTTCACCACGCTGCGGTCGATCGCCCGATGATTGGCGCTTCAGCATGCGACTAGCAAACTTGCGACGTTGTTCAGGATTCAGCACATTTCGGGTTGCCAGAATGCTCTCAAACTGGGCATCCGCCACTTGTTGCTTCAGCGTTTTGACCTGGTTGTACTTTGCTCGGATCTGAGCTTCGGTAGCATCTCCAGCCATCAGCGCCTGTAACTCCTGCCTGGACTGACGAACAGCCTGTCGCCCTTGGCCGATTTTGTCCTGATACTGATTGCGAATAGCACGCATTTTCTGCACCTGGTCAGCACTCAGATTCAGATCCTTTAGCCAACCGTCCCTATGGTTAGGCGACATTTGATCAGGCGTTGCTTGGTTAGACGGCGTTTGGCTAGGCGATGCTGTCGGCGTTTGAGCGATCGGCTGTAACCGCAGCAAAGGATTGGCGATCGCAACCGCGCCTCCAAGCAACACAACCGCAGCAGCAAGGATCGAAAGATGACGGGGAGACATGGACAATCACTTCCTTGGAAGGGATGAGGGACGAAAGGGGAGGGATAGGGAAGAGTTTTGAGTTAAGAGTTTTGAGTTGATGCTGACTCCTGACTTCTGACTCCTAATTTCTGACCAAAAACTAACAACTCAATTCGTTGTACCTTCATTAAACAGGGGCAACTCTTCATCCGTGCTGCTACTGTTGACGGTGCCTTGCCAGTTGCTTTCCATAAACGCTTGCAGGCTGGCGAGATCGGTCGCACTGGGTTTGGCTGGCACCAGCGTGTGGTAGCCCACCAAAGTTGCTACAAGCCCGGCGGCAAGTGTCGGTGGCACTAACCAAACTAGCGATCGCCTAACACGTGGCTGCGATCGCTGAAACACGACCACGTTTTGCTGTGTTGGCAGGGCATCAATCGTGTCAAACAACCGCGACTCCAACGCAGGATCAGGTGGGGGCGCTTGGGGACGGTGCTGCTTCAGGAAAGCGACCAACTCGTGGTCATCATTCGGGAATTGGCTCATAACTGGACTCCTTCCTTCTGGAGAAATTGGCGCATGGCAGCGCGGGCATGAAACAAACGAGATTTGACTGTACCGACTGGGATTTCCAGCATTTCTGCAATTTCCTTTTGAGGCACTTCTTCAAGATCGTGTAGTACAAGAATCGTGCGGTGGTCAAAACTTAGGCTGGTTAACCCTCGTCTGACCAGATCCTGATAGTGCAACTGCATCACACCGGGATCATCATGCTGAGTCAGGGTCTGGCTACTGATTACCTGAAGCCGCGATCGCCCTTGCGCCGCAGTCCGCCGTTGATCAGAAGCCACATTCCAGGCAATGCGGTAAAGCCAGGTAGAAAACTGAGCCGTTTGGCGAAATTTAGGCAACCCCTTCCACGCGCGCAAAAACACCTCTTGCACCAAGTCATCCAAAGCGGAAGCATCGCACAATTGGTAGAGAATGGATCGCACCCGCTGCTGATGTCGTCCGTAAAGCTGCTGAAAACAACGAGTGTCTCCTTGAAGACATCGCTGTACCAGGTGATGATCTGATTCACTCTGGGGTCGATCGCTCGGTACGGTCGGCACAACTGACACCTGGAAAACTCACTGCCTCCATTTTGCCGTTCTACACGTTAAGACAAGAAGAAGCAACAAAAGGTTCAACGAAAAGGGCAAATCGACCCAGGAAAAAAGTATGACCTGCTTATCTCCCTGAAGGCTGTAGAAAACGGCGATCGCGTAGTAAGATTTCGCCATTAGTGAAGGCAGGAGGCAGAAGCCGAAAAAAGCTAAGGCTCATGCCTCTCTAACAACTAACAACGGTCTCAACTCAAAACTCAAAACTCTTCCCCTGCTCCCCCTCCCCCGCTCCCCTTACTCGCCTCTCCCCATGCCCCACTCCCTCACCACCCAAGTTGTCCTCATCACAGGTGCCTCTGCCGGAATTGGTGCAGCATTGGCGCAAGTTTTAGCCGATCGCTTTTCTGGTATTCGCTTAGTCCTGGCAGCACGGCAGGGAGACAAGCTAGAAGCCGTCGCCGCCACCTGTTACGAGAAGGGGGCTGAGGTTCTCACCGTCACGACGGATTTAGAACAGCCAGAACAGGCGATCGCCCTTGCTAAGAAAGCGCTGCAACACTTCGGGCAGGTTGATATTCTGGTCAACAACGCTGGTTATGGTCAAATGGGGCCATTAGAGTTAGTCCCCATCAGTCAATGTCAGCGGCAGTTTGCCGTCAACCTGCTGGGACCGCTGGCACTGACGCAGGCGTTGATTCCGCAGATGCGCGATCGAGGTGGTGGGCGGATCATCAACATCAGTTCGCTGGGTGGTCGTCTTGCCTTTCCGATCGGTGGACTCTACAGCGCCTCCAAGTTTGCCCTCGAATCGATTAGCGACACCCTGCGGATGGAGCTTGAACCGTTTAATATTCGAGTCAGTGTCGTGGAACCAGGTCCCGTCAGCACCGAATTCATCAGCGTTGCGGGTGAAGAAGCCAAGCAAGCCATTCCGCATCCAGAAGCAACCCCTTACTTGCCAGCAATCAAGAAGTTGGCAGCGCTAGAACAGCAAACCAGCGCTAACGCCTGGACATCCGAACAGGTTGCCCACGTTATCATCAAAGCCATGACGGCTCACAGACCACGCCCTCGCTATGTGGCTGCAACGGGCGGCGATTTTCTGCTCTTTATGATGCGACGAGTCTTGCCAACCTGGATAGTAGATAAATTCTGGCAGCGTTTCTATGGCATTGACCAGATGGCGAGGGAGTGGAAGCAGAAGGAGTAAGGGGAGGGTGAAGAGGACAGGGAGAAAAAGGGGAGCGGAGGGGGCAGGGGAAGCAGGGGAAGAGAGTTTTAAGCAGGACTTATGCGTTTTGACCAAAACCTCAGAGGTTTGAGCGAGTACATTTGGTGATGATGACTGATGCTTGGTGAAGGCGTCCGAGGTTTGCGTAAGTCCTATTAAGGTTAGGACTTACGCATTTGCCCCCAAACCCCCAATCTTGGAGGCTTTGATTGAGACGGTTCCCTCAAAGTTGGGGGCTAGGGGGCGAAAGATGACCGCTTTTGCGTAAGTCCTATTAAAGTCATTCTTCTGCCTCCTGCCTCCTGAGACTCCTGCCTCCTGTCTTCAATTTCTACGACACAGAGGTAAAATTCTGCTTTGTAAACTCTTGCCACTGGCCAGCGATCGCAGGCTCTGTCTTCAGCCCTCGCTGCAATAAAATCACTCCATCCTGAAACGTCTGAATGCCATAGGACTGCGCCTGCAATAGTTGATTGACTTCCTTGATACTGGCTTGCAGCAGGTTACGTTCTAGCTTAAAGGCAGGCTGATACTGCTGCATCTGCCACAGATCAGCGACGATGTAGTCTACATTTTGCGTCTGCTGCGCCTCATCCCGAAACTGCATAGTGTTGGGAAAGCGGACGATCGCGCGCCGACCTGATAGAGGAGGAATGAGATAGGTAGTTGCCGCCACGCTTGCCTGGGGAGGAATCTGCACCAGAACGGAACGGGCCTGCGAAGCATGCTGCACCTGCGCCAGCGGTGGCACATACACCCACGGACGAATCGAGTCGGGCACCAGAAATGACAGCGATCGATTAGGATTCGAGGTCACGGTAAACAAAAGGGACAGCGCGAGGCAAAGGCCCCAAAACCGACGCATTCTGGGCTGAAAGGCTTTGGGATGATTCGACCACCACAGAATCGCCCCGTAAAATAAGCCAGGAACTGCTAGCGTCGCGTAGCGGATGTTAATCGACAGGGGTGTCTCCCCCCGCATCAACAGCAGTTCTAAAAAGGGAAAGGCAGCCAAGATCCACGCATCCGCCGCGATCGCAGGCACAAAGGCCAGCGGCAACCAGTGATCGACCAGGTAGGAGAGCTTTTTGGGAAAGCGCGAAAAAATTTCTGCCAAAATCTGACCAGGCTGCGACAGAATCGCCCCGATCGCTTCTACAGGGGTCGCAGCCTTGCCACCCGTGTATTGACCAAACCGCTCCACAATCAGCCGTTGCGAGACATCAGGCGAAAACGATGGCATCACCACATTCGTCAACAGCAGAATGTAAGCCGTCGCGATCGCAAACAGCGCCAAACCGATCCACCACTGCCGACGACGCAGAACCAGATATACCGCCACACTCAGCAGCGGCACCCCCGCATCTTCTCGCACGCTCAACACCAGCAGCGCCATTGCCCAAAACAAGATCCACCAGCGCTTTTCGATCGCCAGAAACAGGCTAAACAGCAGCAGCGGCAGCGGATTGTAGTCGTGAAAGTTTCCTACTGTCGGCCCGATTACCGCATTTGCGCCGTAGAAGCTCACCGCGATCGCCAATGACAGCAGCGGCGATAATGACTGCCGCGCCAACGCATACAGCACCAGCCCAGCCGCAACCACTAACGCCACCTGAATCACACTTAGCGTCATCGGCAACGGTACCAGAGCATACAGCGGTAGCCAGAGCAAAAAAATCGGATTGAAATGCTGTCCCAAATGCCGATACGACACCAGCGGAATCTCTCCCTGATGGGTGACATCCGCCGATAGCCCCGACGACAAGGAACTTTCAAACCATCTGCCGTGCAGATTATTCCAGAAAATCTGATTGAAAATGCCCTGGTCGTATGAGTTGTACAAGCTGTAATGGCGATATGACAGCAGCAGCAAACAACCCACCGCAAACACCAGCGCCGCCTTGAAGACGGGTTGCTTCGCCAGTTGTCGGAGATCAACCAACTTCGATCGATTTATCGCCATCTGTAACCGCATAAAAAAGAGTGGGTGTAGGGTGTGGTGTAGGGGGAAAGAAAGTTGCTAGTTGTTAGTTATTCTTACAATCCTGACTTCTGGCTTCTAGCTTCTGATTCCTAGCTTCTAATCTCATCCTCCTGCCTTCTGCCCTCTGCCTCCCTAACCCTCATCTTCGCCCCTTCTCCCCACACACGCCGCTTGCAACACGACAATGTTTCCCGTTTCAAACACTGTACAACGCGGTATCGCCTGCTCTACCAGTGGACGGCTGGTGCTGGCTAAATGCGATCGCGCTTCCGTCGTTGCAGGGTCAAACAAACCCAGCCAGCGACCATTCAAATAAGCAGGGGTAAACATCGATCGCTCCAACAACCAGAAATCAACCCCATACTGCTGGATAAACCTCCCGACTTCTGCCGCATCCTGGCTGTATTGGGCGTGAATCAGATCAATTACCCGCTGCCGGATCTGATTGTAGTAGGCCGGGTGATAGGGAATCGCGTACTTTCCCGATACCAGCACCGATCGCTGCGCAAAAACGGACAGATTATCCGCTTCTCCAGAGAGTGTGGCAATCAAACTATTTTTGGGCTGCTGCTGGAAAAACTCGTACAGCGCTGGCACCGTTCCCGTCACCAGTCCCGCCTTCGTAAAATGCTTCTGCCAAAAGATCTGCGGATAAAATACTAGCGGCATTGCCACCAGAACTGCGATACCCCAGCCCCAAAAGCGCGCCTTCCTGCCCTGCCACCGCTTCTGATAAGCCCGCACTGCCACATCTATGAGTATACAGAGCGCCAACCCTCCCGCGATCGCCACGACCATCCGCAAGGTATGCATGGTATAGCGACTGGGCAGAAACAGGCGAAACAGCAACGCATGAGCCGCCAGAAAAAGCGCGATCGACGAGACTAACATCTGCGGCAGCAACATAATAGCGGGGCGGCACTGCTGCACCAGCAGAAACCGCCGAGGAAAAAGCCAGAAGAACGGCAGCAACAAGCCCACGCTCACAATGACCGGATTCAACGACAGCCCCAAACCGCTGTGAATGCCATCAAACCAGAAGTTCCATGGGTCACGATCGTTAAAGAACGAAATCCGCCCAAATGGTGCCTGAAACTCTGGCATGGCTCTTGCCTGCGCCAAACTCACCAGCGGCCCAAATTCTGCCTGCCCCAGCAATCCAAAGGGAACGAGAACCACACCCGCTACCGCTATTGCAGCCCCCAGCAAGACATAATCGCGCCGTTGGGTCGATAACCGCAGATGCCCTTTCGACCATCCCACTAGACGCACCGCTAACACCCCGACCGCCACAAACATCATCGTTGGGTAAAACAACCCAATCAGCCCCAGTGCCACGATCGCCCGCACATTTGCGCCACGCACCAAATAATAGAGGAAGGCAAAAAAGAAGGGATAGACAAACGACCGTGGCGTGGCAGAATTTACATCATCCGTCAGCCACAAATGCTGGTTAAACAGCAGCGTTGACACAAACGCCACCGCTGGCACAGGCAAAACCTGCAAGCAAAACCGAAAGCAATACACCGTTGTCGTCAGAGTGAGGGCGATCGGCAACAGTTTGTTTGCCAGCACGGGCGACAGCCACAAACGAGCGAGGCTTTGATAGAGCGCTGTATACCCAACGGGCGAAATCGACTCATGATACGCCACATTCAAGTCATTTGGCAGCAACGTTGGATCGACAAACCGCTGCATCCAGAACATATACATCCCAGCATCGGCTTGCATGATGTATTTGCCAGCAAACGCAGCCTTGAGCCAGATCACGCTATAGCCCGCTGCAAAAGTCAGGCTCAGTAGCAGCCAAAAGTTGGAGGAAAGACGTTTCATACCAGCCGTTTTTACCCAATACGGGTTCAACTCAGTCCCCTCAAGCGAGTATCGCACCGATCGCGCCGACCCTCTACCACTCAACGCTTCAGACTCACGCCAAACGGACATCCTCGTTACGATACACCATCCGCCAAGACGACCGCATGAGCGCACGCTTAAAACTTCCAGCGTGACGAGCCACCCTCTGCCTCAACCTATACCCCTCCAAAACGCCAACATTGCTGCTCAAACCGCGACACTCCAAGCCTGGAACTCGACACTTGCACCTTTTAACTCGACATTTAGAGCTTGGAACTCGGAACATCGAGCTTTTAACTCGACACTTGCACCTTTTAACTCGAAACACCGAGTCTGGAACTCAAATAATGCACTTTGGAACTCGACCTTTGCAGTTTGGAACTCGGCACACCGAGCTTAGAACTCGACACTTGCAGTTTGAAACAGGAACGATTCCTTCGGAAAGCTTCGCTAATGCACTCAAAACTAAAACGATCGCACTTGAAATAGGAATGGACTCACGCAAACCTCGGAGGTTTTAACCAGGCATTGAATCTCATAGCCATTTGGGCGGTTAAACCTCCGAGGTTTTGGCGAAATGCGTAAGCTCTCCAGGAATGATACCGATTTAAAGAATGACGGCTACAGATCAATCGTTGGGTAGGGGCAAGGCAATGCCTTGCCCCTACAGGATGTGTCGCATTTTCAATTCAAATTGGTATGACTACATTTTTGGTTGGAAGCAGGATCTTGCCTGGGCGATTACTTGGTCTCTGAAGTACGCTAGGCACAACGAGCATAGGAATGGATGCCCCCATGACCGGAGCCGAACCGTTTATCTTTGGGACGCTAAAAGGCTTTTTGGCAAGCAAAGCCGCTGAAAAAGCGCAGGAAACTATTGCCAGTGAGATCACCAAGTCTGCTTGGAGTAGCAGCGCGACGCAGGTAAAACCGGGGTCGTTTACCGATCAAATTAAGCAGAAAATCTTTGATGCGTCGGGACAATACATCAGCAGCTACGCCGATCGTCACGGCATCCTCAAAGTGCTAGGCATGACCGAGCCAGTCTGGATTGAAGACATCTATACCAGAGTGCAATTTTTAGGCAATGAGGGCATTCGGCAGTATCTCTCGCTCGAAAATCTGGAGCAGGCATACCGCGAAACGCAGCAGCGACGGTTTCAGTCCAGAGAATGCACCAAGCAAGACGGGCTAGAGGTTGCCGATCGCCAGCCCTATTTGATGGTGTTGGGGCAACCGGGAGCAGGCAAATCTACCTTTCTACGGCGCATCGGGCTAGAAGCACTGAAGCGCGATGGTTCGGGCTATCGGCACAACTGCATACCTGTCTTTTTGGAACTCAAACGATTTAACACGGGGACGGTAGACATTGAGCAGGCGATCGCGCGGGAATTCGAGACCTGTAATTTTCCTGACCCGGCACGATCGACAAAACGCTTGCTGGAAGACGGTAAACTGCTGGTGCTGCTGGATGGGCTGGATGAAGTGCCCACACAACAGATGGATCAGGCAATCACCCAGATTCAAGATTTTTGCGATCGCTACAGCCAAAATCGCTTTATTGCCTCTTGCCGTACCGCTGCCTACCGCAGTCGCTTTCGTCAGTTTGTCGATGTCATCATGGCAGACTTTGACGACGAGCAAATTCAGCAATTTATGACCAACTGGTTTCGCTCGAAAGACGATCAACAACTCGGCGTAGCACAAAAATGTTGGAATCTTTTGCAGCAACCAGGGTATGCTTCCACTCGTGAACTGGCGCAAACGCCACTATTGCTGACGTTTCTTTGTCTGGTCTTTGACGATGCCCAAACCTTCCCCAAGCAGCGGGCTATTCTCTACAAGGATGCGCTGGACGTGTTGCTCAAACGCTGGGCATCCGAGAAACGCATTCAACGCGACCCCATTTATCAAGACCTGACGCTGCCACTAGAAGAAATGATGCTGGCAGAAATTGCCTACACCGGGTTTGTGAACGATCGCCTTTTCTTTCAGAAGCGGGATGTCGTTGAGCAAATTTGTACTGTTCTCATCAACAACCTCAACGCACCCCAACATTTAGATGGCGATGCTGTATTAGACGCAATTCAAATTCAACAGGGCATTCTGGTCGAACGCGCCCGAAACGTTCTATCGTTTTCTCACCTCACGCTTCAGGAATACCTGACCGCACAACACATTGCCGACAACAACCTGGTTGCTCAATTAGTCGCTGACCATCTATGTGACCGACGCTGGCGCGAAGTCTTCTTGCTAATCGCTGGATTGATGCGCGGCGGAGCCGATGCGTTGCTGTTGCAGATGGAGACAGCCGCATCTCATTTCGTCAACACAGCCAGACTTAAGCACTTGCTGGACTGGGCTGAACAAGCGACAGCGGGTTCAGAAGGAGACTTTAAACCGGTGGCGAAGCGATCGGCAGCTATTTTTATTAGCCCTGCTTGTGCCAACAATATCCTTGCCTTGACTTCTGCTCTTTGCCCCAATCTTTACTACGGACTGGACAGTATTTCCCTGGATCTTTGTATCTTCGGTGCAGCTCTTACCCCTAATCCTAATCTCGACTTTTTCCGCGATATCATTTCCGATCTTGACCTTGCCATTAGATACAACCCTGACCTTTTACAAGATGAGGCTTTTATCTTTAATGAAGTCTTCGCTCTCTTGCGCCGTTGTGTTCGTAATCTCACTCAAGCAATTGTTCAGCTAGAAGTCTTCAATTTAGTTTACTCTGACACTTTGAGCAGCAGGCTAAACGTTTTAGAAGCCAAGCCCTTTGGAATTCCCCAATCCTGTGAAGCTCGATCCGATCTCATTGAGTCAATCCGACGCACTTGGTATCTCGCTTTGAGCCTTGATTCAGATTGGGTAGATTGGTCGGAAGCTGAAGCCGAAGCCCTCAACCATTACCTCTACGCCAACGAACTCATCGTGCGGTGCAAAGAAGCGGCAGTGCGGGTGTCGCCGCAGGTGTGGGCAGGCATTGAGGAGAGAATGTTGACAGTGAGGGATGAGGGATGAGGGATGAAAAGGGAGCTGATAGTGGCTGATTTAGCTAGAATCTTTGAGTAGCGACATTCGGAAGCTTAGCCATGACAAACCGACTAACAGCCGCGATCGCCACCATTTCTCAACTGTTAGAATCAGAGCAAGATGCGATCGCGTCTTTGATTTTGGAGAGGCTTAGCTCAACGAGTCAGAAGTCAGAGTATCAGCCGACCATCGCCAGCAATCAACTCACAGGACTATTTGCTGACGACCCGGAATTGATGGAACAGGTCATGCAGTCGATTGGACACGATCGCGACTACGATCGCCGACAGAGCCTTGGCTAGAGCACGTTTAGCCATACAATGAGAGCCGGAACAAGAAGAGCAGAATCCCTTTCGATGCACGTCATCAGCTATAAGCGCCTACGTGAGTTTGGTCAAAAGCATTCTGATTGTCGTGATGTTTTAGATGACTGGTTTAAGATTGCACTGAGGGCAAGTTGGTCTAACCTAATTGACGTTCAAGCAGTGTTTCCGCAGGCTGAAGCCGTTGGTAACTTTACAGTCTTCAACATTAAGGGCAATCGTTATCGCTTAGTCGTAAGCATTGATTATGAAGCGCAGTTAATTTATATCAAGTACGTCCTAACTCATGCGGAGTATGACAAGGAGCAGTGGAAAAATGACCCTTACTTTTAACTCCAACCGATACGGTGAGCTTTTGTCCCAGTATCAGCCGAAATTGATTCGGACTGAAGCCGAAAATGAAGAAGCACTGGCGATCGTAGAAACCTTGATGCAGCGTCCGCAGCGTAGCCCAGAAGAGAATGAACTCTTTGCCTTGCTTATCACACTGATTGAAAAGTTCGAGCAAGAGCATTATTTGCCAGGTGCAGTCTCAACACCACGTTCGCGGTTACTGTTCTTGATGGAGCAACGTCAGCTTCAGCAGGCAGATTTAATGGAGTTACTCGGTTCTGAAGACGCGATCGCAGCTATCTTCAATGGCGATCGTGAAATAAGCACCTTTCAAGCTAAGGCATTAGGAGCCTTTTTCCACGTTGAGCCAGGGTTGTTTATTTAAGTACGATCGCCCCTCTTCTCCATCACGCACTCTCATAATCTGAACGAGCGATAACATCAACAGAACATCGTTCCAGGTCAGCAGAATGAAGAGTGAGTAGCGATCGCTTCCCCATCACCCCTTAAAATCAGGGAATGAAAAAATCGCGATCGCCCGTTGAAATTCCCGCTTGCGCCTGGAGCCGTCTGATCGGCTTAGGCTGGGAAAAGCCCTATACCGTCCGTTATGTCAGTAATCTCGATGATGGTCCCTGGCACGGGATGCCGCTGGGCGGGTTTGGTGCAGGGTGCATCGGGCGATCGCACCGGGGCGACTTCAACCTCTGGCACATCGACGGTGGTGAACATATCTTCAAACCAATGCCCGCCTGTCAGTTCAGTGTGTTTGAGCAGGTGGGCGAAGAGGCTCAGGCGTTTGCACTATGCACAGAACCGCCAGAGGATGGAACGTTAGGGGCTTGGCAATGGTATCCGGCGAGTCAGGAGACTGAGGAAGGGGCAACCACAGAGACGCAGAGACGCGGAGAAAGGGAAACTCAGCACCCCACACCCCATACCCCACACCCCATACCCCACACGGGCACTTACCACGCTCTTTACCCACGCAGTTGGTTTGTTTACGAAAACGTCTTTCAGGCAGACCTAACGTGTGAGCAGTTTTCGCCGATCTGGGCGCACAACTATCAGGAAAGCAGCTACCCCGTTGCGGTCTTTCGCTGGACGGCGCATAATCCCACCGACAAGCCCATCACGCTCAGCATCATGCTGACCTGGCAGAACATGGTGGGCTGGTTCACCAATGCGCTGAAGTCACCAGAGGTGCAGTTGCGCGATGATGGTAGCCCGTTTTACAACTATCAGCCTCGTTTGGGAGAAAGCGTCGGGAACTTTAATCGCTTGATGGGCGATGAGCAGCGGCTGGGGGTGGTGATGGGAAAGGAGGCAGGGGAGGCAACCCAAACGATTTCGACATCCCATACCCCACACCCCACACCCCACACCCCACACCCCAACGAAGGCGACGGTCAATGGTCGATCGCCACCTACCTTAATCTCAATCTTTACGAGGTCTCTTACCACACGCGCTGGAATCCTGCTGGAAATGGTGCTGATTTGTGGAATACCTTTGCTCATGATGGGTCGCTGGCAGATTTGGATGATGATACGCCTGCCGTGGAGGGGGAGCAGCTTGGTGCGGCGATCGCCGTTCGTTTCACCCTACAACCAGGGCAAACACGCCATCTTCCCTTTGTGTTGACGTGGGATATGCCCGTGACGGAGTTTGCTCAGGGCATTGAGTATTTTCGGCGCTACACGGACTTTTTTGGGCGAAATGGGCAGAATGCCTGGTCGATCGCTCGTACCACACTTAAGCATCACCAAACCTGGCGCGAGAAAATTCAAGAGTGGCAGCAGCCAATTTTAGAACGAAAAGATTTACCTGACTGGTTCAAGCTAGCGTTGTTCAATGAACTGTATAACCTGACCGATGGGGGAACGTTGTGGAGTGCCGCAGACGAACGCGATCCAGTCGGTCAATTTGCCGTGCTGGAATGTATCGACTACCGCTGGTACGAAAGTCTGGATGTGCGGCTTTACGGATCTTTTGCGCTGTTGATGCTGTTTCCCAAGCTCGAAAAAGCGGTGATGCGTGCGTTTGCGAGAGCCATTCCTGCCAGCGACGATCGCACGCGGGTCATTGGCTACTATACGACGATCGGCGCTGAAAGTCCGTTAGCCGTCCGCAAAGTCGCAGGTGCCACCCCACACGATCTCGGCGCACCAAACGAACACGTCTGGGAGAAGACCAACTACACCAGCTATCAAGACTGCAACCTCTGGAAAGACCTGCCCAGCGATTTTGTCCTGCAAGTCTACCGGGATTACTTGCTCACAGGCGCAACCGATGTGGAGTTTCTCGCCGAATGTTGGGAGGCGATCGTCCAAACCCTTACCTACCTTAAAACCTTTGACCTGGATGGCGATAGCATTCCCGAAAACTCAAGCGCACCTGACCAAACCTTTGATGATTGGAAGCTTCAGGGCGTAAGTGCGTACTGTGGAGGATTGTGGATTGCGGCACTGGAAGCGGCGATCGCGATCGGGCGCGTCTTGGAGGAGGCAGAAGGCAGAAGCCAAGAGGCAGAAGGGCGGAGGAAGCAAGGGGAGGAGGGGGAGCAAGGGGATGTTAATCTTTCATCCTTTATCCTTTATCCTTCATCCTTTATCCTTCAATGCCAATCCTGGCTCGATCAATCCCGCTCTGTCTATCAAGAAAAACTCTGGAACGGGCAGTATTACCGCATTGACAGCAACAGTGGCTCGGATGTGGTGATGGCAGACCAACTGTGCGGTCAGTTCTATGCGCGGTTATTGGGGTTGCCGGATGTGGTGCCGAATGACTGTGCAAGGACGGCTTTGCAAACGGTCTATGATGCTTGTTTTGTGAAGTTCAATGAGTATCTGGCATCGGGTGCGCTCAGTGCTCAGACGTTTACTTCGGTGCAGGAAGCGAGAGCGGCTGAGGAAGGGGCAACCGCAGAGGCGCAGAGGCGCAGAGAGATAGAGAAGACTGAGTTAAATGATTCAATTCAAAACTCAAAATTCATAACTCATAACTCCCTCCCCCCTCCCCACCCGATCGGTGCTGCTAACGGTGTTCGTCCCAACGGTGCTCCTGAAAACCCAAACGCGACGCATCCTCTGGAGGTGTGGACGGGCATCAACTTTGGGCTGGCGGCGTTTCTCGCGCAGATGGGGATGACGGAGGAAGCGATGCAAATTACAGAGGCGGTGGTGCTGCAGATTTATGACAATGGGCTGCAATTCCGCACACCAGAGGCGATTACGGCGAGTGGGACGTTTCGCGCCTGCCATTACCTGCGTGCAACGGCAATTTGGGCGATTTATAGAGAACTGGCGATCGCAAACCCATTTGTGATCTCTGCAAATAGCTAAGCTGTTCTGAATCTGCGAACGTAGTTAAATTGAACGGACTTAAATTCGATGCACTAAAAGCTGAGGCTCAATAGGTAATTCAGGGAGTTAAGGGAGAAGAGTGTCCAATAAAGCACTG
>NZ_JCACKR010000030.1:0-6370 GCF_059505485.1 Stenomitos rutilans | reverse complement strand
TCAGTCTAACTTCTTTCCCTCCTTTCTCCGGTCTTATTAAGTTCACGATCCTAAGTGCCTGCTGTAAACGGCCCTGCTTCTAGTGCCGATCGAACGGGTTTAGAAAGCGCGGTCCGCACCAAAGCAGCTTTATGGCGATCGATCTTAAGTCCCGCTTGATTGGATGAAGCTCGGAGTGGACACGCCAGCCGATGCCCATGCAGTTCAACGTGATGGGCTGCTAGACGCTGCTGCCAGCCCAAACGGGTGCCAATCTCACGCGAGTTAGTCAGTAGACCTAGTCGATCCTGCTGGCGGGTTAATTCGGCAAAGTCTCTGTAGTGGGGATGGCTGGGCGCGACAAAGGTTTCTTTACGATGGAGTACGGGTGGATTGTCGGTGTCCCGATAATCACGACTGCCAACCTGCCCTGTACTCAGGTCTACTTGGATACTTTGCTGAAGGGTGGGATGTGGGTCAACCTCAAAGTTTGGATAGAACAAATAAGAGAGCTTAGGTTGAGCCGTGCTGAATTTAATCAGCGTTGGTGTAATCGGGTTTTGAAGATAGCGGCGAGCCGACTGCTCATAGGTTTGCAGCGTTGGATCAAGGCTTGGCAGGGCGGAAATGTGAACATAAAAGGCACCCAAGAGCCGCTTCCCGATCGAGCTTCGATCACAGCACGCCACCATATTAGCGAATTGCTGCTCGATCGTTTCGGAAGCGCACGTTGCCAGTTCTACACGTTCCATCATGCTTACCCAGCCGCTTACAACCAGCATAGGGCATTAGTCTGAACAAGGCGGAGAGAAAACGTTTCAGTATGTTTATACTAAAATTAGGTGATCAAGCTTACCTGGTGTACACCGAGCCACCGTCACGCTCCTAGCCGCTAAACCTGGTGTAGGATATAGGATCTCTGCTATGGTTAGTAGCCACTGGGAGGATATGAGCGCCAGCGATGAGAACTCTGAGTTTGTTTGAAGAAGAGCGCCTGACGTTACCGAAAAGCATTGAGCTATCGGTCGAATCGTTGCGTCACTATGGTTCCTTCTACAAACATTGGGCGATCGCGTTCTCGGGCGGAAAAGATTCTGCGGCAACCGTTACAGTGGTCGCTCACCTGATCGAAACAAGGCAAATTCCCCAACCTGAAAGTCTGACGATTCTCTATGCCGACACTCGCCAGGAATTGCCGCCGTTGCATACGAGTGCGCTCAATATTTTGGCTGCCCTGCGCGATCGCCTCCAGCCTCTCTTTAACAAAGGCTGTCTGGAAACGCGTGTCGTGTTGCCCGACCTAGATCATCGCTATTTTGTCTACATGCTGGGCCGAGGTGTGCCGCCGCCTTCCAATACCTTTCGCTGGTGTACGCCCAAGCTAAAAGTGATGAGTATGGAGCGGGAACTGGAAGCATTACGTCAGGAGCGGGGCGACAAGTTTCTGATGCTGACGGGTGTGCGGATTGGCGAAAGTGCTGCTCGCGATCAGCGCATCGCCGTTAGCTGCACGAAAGATGGCGGCGAATGCGGGCAGGGTTGGTTTCAACAATCGACTTCCACTGCTATCGCGGATACCTTGGCTCCGATAGTCCATTGGCGAGTCTGCCATGTTTGGGACTGGCTGCTTCAGGCAGATTTAGAGCTGGGCTTCCCGACCTTTGAAATTGCGAAGGTCTATGGACAGGACATTAGTGATGGGGAAGAGCCGCTCAATGCCAGAACGGGGTGCATCGGTTGTCCTCTTGTGCAGAAGGATGCGGCGCTCGATCGCGTGATTGCTCAACCAGAGTGGGCGTACCTGCAACCCTTGGCAAAACTACGTCCCTTATATTGGGAAATTAAAAAGCCGCAGTATCGTCATCGCAAGCATGGCGAGGTCAACAAAAACGGTTCTTTGTCCGCCAAACAAAATCGCTTGGGACCCCTACACATGGATGCTCGCCGCTGGATGCGATCGCAAGTTTTGGCAATTCAAGATGAGGTGAATACAGCCGCGCGATCGCTCGACAAGCCAGAAATCAGCCTGATTAACGCTGAAGAACTGGCGCGCATTGAGGAATTGATTGCGGCAAACACCTATCCTGAAAAGTGGGATGGAACGGAGCACCGAGGGGATGAATGGCTACCAGAAATTTTGCCCGATGGCAGTATCCAGCCTTTGTTATTCAATCAATTTTAATTAAGTTTAGTGAGCACTTATGGAAAAGAGAACAATCGCGCAAGCTGTAGTTGAAGTGTTACACGCTGCTAAACAGCCTTTGTCTAGCGCTGACATTACGCAAGCGATTCTCGACCAGAAGCTGTATGCCTTTAGCGCCAAAGATCCCAAAAGCATTGTGCGTGGAGCGATCGATCGACGCTGTGAAGGTTTGAATAGAAAGGATTCGATTGAGCCTAAGTACTTTGCAAAAACGTCAGAAGGCAAGTACAGGTTAAAAGATAACTAGTAGCCCCTTGGAAAAGGATGTGAGGCGTTCAAGTATCTTCTTTAATTAGAAGAACTTCATTTTCTTCGCTGTATACGTATATCGAATCTTCAACTTCTTCAAAATCCACTTCGGGAGTGTCATCAGGAGAAAAGTATCCATTCTCCTTCAGTACTTGAATAATAGCTTGTTCTGACTCCGAATTAATTTCTATTGATTTATTGTCTGATTCCCACCATCCAGATGTTGGTCCATATATATCCTCATCTTTATTCCCAATGTACTCGTTTATCATGATCGAAATATTGTAAATATCGAAATATTGTAAATAGACATCTTCTTTCTGTTGTAAGGATCAAGACTTTTTATTTATAACAGTCAAGACCGATGAATGCTATCTATCAGCTATTTGATTGAGGAATTATTCCTATAAAGTCTTCAATTTTCTTAAGCTGTATATCGCCAGCAAGATAACCAATACCCCGGTGAAGATGTAAGCGAAACTGCGTCGCAAGGGTTTCTTGATCGGTGGGTAAGCCATCGCTATAGCACCGTTGTTTCAGCGCGATGAGGAGCATCTCAGCCATTTCGCCGCCAAAGACCTGCCAAGTCATTTCAACGTTACTGTCAGCGGGAATGGGTACGGGAGAGGGTAGAGTCGCTTCTGCTAAAGAGCGGCAGAATGCCCAACGGCAAAGAATGTTCCACTGGTCGATTTTTGTGACGCGCTTGAGTTTGATGAGCTGATCTTTGGCAGCTTGGGAGAGTTTGATACGATCGACTGGAGGTTCCATTGGGGAGTAGAGGAATGGAGAAGTTAAGTGTGGAAAGGGAAGTAGCCCGGTTTGATTTTAGTTTGCTGCTTTTTTGAGTCGTATTGAAGTAAATACTCGCGGGCGATCGCTTGTTTTTCTCGAAGCTGCTGCACTTCTTTGCTGCCAATCTCCGTGTCGGTAGAGAGGAGAATCATCTGGTGGCTGGCGTTGGGGAAGTAGGCCTCAAGCAGGTTTTGACGGTGAGAAGAGTCGAGGCGACTGAGGGGGGTATCGATGGCGATCGGCAGTTGACGAGTGCTGATGCTGGCAAGTCCCCACAGGAAGGCGATCGCTAAAAGTTGTTTTTCTCCCGCAGAAAGGCGATGTTTCGGCACAAGCTGCCCCTCACTATCGTAAAGGGTGAGGCTAAAGTCGGTGGTATTAATCACGACCCGATGTAACAGGCTGGTTTTGTGAAACAGCAGGCGAAAGTAGCGGGTGACGCTGGACTCTAGTTGATCGAGTTTACGAAGGGTAAGCGTGTCGCGAAAGGCGGTAAGCGTCTTCTGGACAGCATGAGCAGCGGTGAGAAAATAATCGGTATTGTGCTGATCGATGTGTTGCTCGCTGTAACGGTGCAGTTCAGCTTTCGTGGCTTCGATGCGATCGCCCAGTTCGGTACAGCGACGACGGCTCAGTTCGCAGCTAAAAGCATATTCTTCCTGCTGCTGTTGGGTTGACTCCAGGTGAGAGCGGAGGCGTTCGTAGTCTTCGGGTGAGGGAGTTGCCTGAAGCTTAACGGTGAGGGTTTCGCTGTTGGCGGTGAGATTGTGCAGTTTAGAGAGTAAAGAGTGGGCGAGCTGAATTTGGTCGGGCAGCCAGTGCTGGAGCGTTTGAGCAAGCTGCTGAAGGGCTTCAAGGTCAGCGTGGAGCCAGGATTCACCCGTAATAGCAGCCGCTAGTGTCTGGTTTTCGTGCGCTAGAAAGGTTTGGATGGTTTTGACTTGGGTTGGTCTGAGTTTGAGCTGCTGGATGAGCGATAGCAAGCGCTGGTCGTGGTCTGCCATCAGCTCTTGGGCGGCTTGTGCCTGTTGGCGATGCAGCTCGGCTTGCCCTTGTTGCTGCGCCTGTTGCAGGAGGGGCTGAATGAGCGCCAGGGGTAGCAGATCGCCCGTGAGATGGCGCAGGTTTTGGTGATGGTGGTCGGCTTCGGTGCGGATTTTTTGCAACTGCTCGGTGAGTTGGGGTGCTGCTTCAGCCAGGTTGCCGCCTTCGGCATCAAATTTTGCTTGAGCGGCTTGCAAGCTTGTTTCTGCGATCTGAAGCTGGTCGGTGAGGGTGATCAAGCGGTCTTGTTCGGTCTGCAAATCGGTGTGTTGCTGGTTGAGGCGTTGTTCGATCGCATCTAATGCTTGACGATCGCTAGCTTCTGCCAAGTCTTTGCGTTTACGGTTGACCAAAATTTCCAGATCAACCATGAGGCGATCGCTGAGTTCTAGCCCCAAAACGGAGCGAATGGCTTCAATCACACCAGGCGGTGGAGTGTCTTGCTCTGCCAGTTCTTTGATCTGTTCGCCATCAAACAGAAAGAGGTTCGCCAAGCCCAGCGGCAGCCAGTCTTCGACGCGCTCATCCCAGGTTTTGGTGAGGATATCGTCTTCCCAACCGTCGAGGAAGACCTGAAGTTGATCTTTGCCGCCTTTGGGGTTGCGGCTCCAACGACGCTGGACTCGAATTTCGGCGAGTTTGTCGATGTTGCTGAGACGAAGGACGTGCTGAAAGGTGAGTTCGATCGTGGCTTCCGCTCCGACTGCCGCTTTAGAACACACGCATTGGCTGAGAAAGTCGCTGTAGGACTGGGCTTTTTTGCGGCGATCGATGTGGGCGCGTTGCCCGTAGAAGGCAAGGCGAATGGCATCCATGAGGGTGGTTTTGCCGCCCCCGTTTAGCCCACCAATGAGGATAATGGTCAATCAACTGAGATTTGTCTCGCTGCAACGCTAATCACCTCTCCAGCATTTTTGGTTGCAACAGGACGGCTCCATGTACTGCCAGCAATGAAGTTCAACCGATGCAGTAAATGGATTGCTCGGTTGACGGCTTTACGCGAACCTGTCAGCGAAATTCTGATCGGTTCCTCGTCTTGCACGGAGTCATCCAACGTATCAGCAGGCGGAGTGGGCGGAACCGAATTGCGGTCATCGATAAAACTCATAGGGAAACCCTGTCTAGCTTTGTGGACTTAATGGACTACAAAACCATAGCATCATCCTTTTTTGTAGTCCACAAGGACTCATTTTCTTTGAGTCTAACCGTCCTCTGGCACGATTAGAGTTATGGGCAAAGCGGGAAGAGTGCTAAAGACAGTGCTGGAGACTTACGGCATTAGCCAAACTGACCTGGCAGAAGTGCTGGGAGTTGGGCGATCGAACGTCTATCGCTGGGTAAATGAAGTGAGAGATCCCAATTCCGAAACCGTTATCAGCATCATCAAAGCGCTTGCAAGCATCAATCCAGATGCCGCAGCAGAGTTTAAAAGGCTCTACCTCAGCGGTTTTGAATAGACAAACGTTGCAATCAGGCAATTTTCCAAAAGTTACGATGCCACTGCAATGCTTCGCTTCTGGGGTAAAAATCCTCTTGATTTGGTAGAGAAATCGGTTGTTTATGATAGTCCATCATTCGTTTGGAATCTTCCGGCGGCTCTTCATCAAAACGGTTGTGAGGAATGATAATTTCATAATCATCACCGATACCAAACCACCCATGATCAAAAGCCCAGTGATGATTTTTACAAAGCGAAATTCCGTTTGTATAACTATCGTCTTTGAATTTAGCAAATGGTTTGATATGGGAGCCATCAACAATATTTTCGTCCTTAATCGACACAATACGTAGTTTGCAGAACGCACACTTGTAGTCATACAAGGCGATAATGCTTTTCCTGAAAGTTGCATCTCTAACAATTTCTTCGATGTCTTTACGATTCAGATCGTACAATTCATCATTAATTTGCTCGGCAGTTAATGGAAGCGGTCTACTGTTCTCAAGCTTAGAATATGTAGTCTGTAGTGGGCTAATTCCAAATAGTTTTTGTATTTGAGAAGCTTTATCAGAAAACCATCTCGTTGCAATAATAGCTATGAGAGCATTTGGTTGTGCATCAGACAAGGGTGGGATAGGTTAAAAGGTCATGCCAAGTCCAGG
>NZ_JCACKR010000029.1:0-6411 GCF_059505485.1 Stenomitos rutilans | reverse complement strand
GGGGGGATTGAGGGGGCGAAGGCAGCGTCTCTGACACTTCTCAGACATCCTCTGAAGCACATTGCATCATTTCTGTTTCAGAACACTAGGGGCTGTCATCAATGACTCATACACATGACTTGCAGCAAGGGTTCCAGCCCTTAGCTGTGTTTGTGAGGACGGGCGCGGTAAGGCTGATACTCAAGGTTTTTGAGCTTAATTGATGACGTGCCCTAGTGCTTAAAGAGAAGATCGTTAACGGCTTGATCACTCAAATAGACGTTCACTTGGGCTGGTGCACAGGAATTTCAAGCACAAATTTAGTCCCTTGTCCTGGTGTAGATTCACACCACATCTTGCCGTGATGTTTTTCAGTCACAATCTGATGGCTGATGGATAAGCCTAACCCAGTACCTTTGCCGATCGCTTTGGTCGTGAAGAATGGATCAAAACTGCGCGATCGCACGGCTTCAGACATGCCCATGCCGTTGTCTGCAATCGTAATCTGCACCTGATTCTCAGTTGTCACTTTTGTTGATAGCCAAATGGTATCGATTTGCGTGGATTGATCATCATTTGCCTGTTGTTGCGATGCTTCCTGAAGGGCATCGATCGCGTTTGCTAGCAAGTTCATAAAAACCTGATTGAGCTGTCCGGGATAGCATTCAATTAAGGGGAGTTGACCGTAATTTTTAACGACTTCAATAGCCGGAGTCTCTGATTTTGCTTTGAGACGGTACTGTAAAATCAACAGCGTATTGTCGATGCCTTCATGGAGATCAACTGCTTTGATTGCTGCTTCATCTAGACGTGAAAAGTTGCGTAGCGATAAGACAATTCGCCGGATGCGATCGGTGCCCACTTTCATAGATTGCAACAGTTTAAGGAGATCCTCACGCAGAAAGTCAAGCTCTACGTCGTCTAAGGTTACCTTAAGCGTTTGAGGTGGTTCAGGATAATGTGTTTGATACGCTTGCAGCACCTTTAATAAATCTTGGGTATAACTATCAATATATGTCAGGTTGCCATGAATAAAATTGACAGGATTGTTGATTTCGTGAGCGATGCCAGCAACCAGTTGTCCCAAGCTCGACATCTTTTCAGTTTGTACCAATTGAAATTGGGTTTTATGAAGCTGATTCAAGGCTTTCTGAAGTTCTTCTGAGCGCTGCTCTTTCTCGTCTAATAGCACTTTTACCTGGCGAATGAGATGATTGAGCGCCATTGCAAGCATACCGACTTCATCCTGCGTCATGACTGGAACTTGGAGATCAAAATTAGAGGTTTGGGTGACCTGTTGTGCCACCTCTGTTACCGATTGGAGCGGCTTGGCAATGCTACTTGAAATGCGCCATCCAATGAGTAACGCCAGAATAATACAGCCTAGACTAGTGAAACTAATAACTAACATTGCCGGTCTAGCCTGCACGATCGCGGCATCATACAACGATGACCACTCTAAGATGACAGCACCAATAATTCTGTTCTGGTTAGTTTTCAGCGGCATGACAAGCAACTCAACCCTTTGAGGATGTGCGCCGCTCTTCTTTAAAAAGCTTCTGGGTTTGCCATCCTGCATTGTTTGACTAACTTCGTTGCCCTGATCATGCTCAAAATGGGTACCTATTTCTTCGGGGGTAGCATTTGCCAGAACCCGTTTTTGGCGATCGACAACTGAGAGATCTCGCTGTTGTAATTCATGCATGCGCATGATGTAATCTTGTAGCTCGTGGGTATGCGCAAGCAGAAGAGATTCTCGACCATTAAGTCTACGAAGAACTGAAGTTCCAATGACTTGGGCAACATTTTCTGCTTCTGAGATTGCCAGCGTTTCAGCAATTTTTTGATTCTGAGTAATTGCAACAATCCCGACTACACCCGTTAACAGAGATACACCGATAAAGCTAACAACTAGTCTATGAGATATTTTCATAACGCTTACATTACTGCTAATTTCTTATGAAGAGAATTGCTCTAAAATAATTCCTCTAGCCTGGTAATTCACACTTGCTCAGCACTTTCTAGAATCTATGAAAGTCTAGAAAGTGCAGATCTTCTCTTCCATTTCCATTTTTCCCAATTTAATTCAGAAATCGCTTAACAGTTGTTCCAGTAGGGCGATCGCTGTTTGGCGAATGGCAATCGGTGCGGCCATAGAATGTTCGACAAGGGTCAAATCGGCGTGAGTGTGAGCCAGCAATAGTTTTGGTTACTGCTCAAAAAAACACCGTTTGGGCAACATTATATACGCGAGGGGCAATGCCGAAGCTGCACGTCGAGCCGGAATTAACGTGGTCGGCATGAAACTTGTATTCAACTGTATGCATGTTTAGCCGCGGGTACTTCGATTCGCTCTGAAAGGCGATCGCGCAGATTTCACGAGTTGAGACAATCCGACGTGTTCGCTCAACTACTGTTTTAGCCGCGATCTTCGCGTACCATCGTTCTTAGCTGATCGAGTTTTACCCGATCGTCATCTAAACGTGCAAAGCAGCTACCCCAACGCTTATGTTGATCACGCAACAGCCAACTCTCAAGCGCTTTTGGTACCCTGTCCTGCCGATCGCCAACCTTCAGGTATCTCCCCAAGCGTTTACGTTGCTGGGGCAACCGCTAGCACTGTGGTTAGATAGGGATAGCAACCCTGCCGCAACGGACGATCGCTGCTGTCATCGATCGGCGCAGCTTTCCAGGGGACAGGTAATTGATGGCAATATTCGCTGTCCTTATCACGGTTGGTCGTTTGATGGCAGTGGAACCTGCGTCAAAGTGCCTCAACTCACCAGTGACAGCATCCCTCGGACGTATAAAGTGAACGGCTATCGCTGTCAGGAACGGTATGGTTACGTGTGGGTCTGTATGGGTGAACCGTTGCAAGACATTCCTGACATTCCTGAAGCGGCTGACGCAGGATTTCGGCAAATTCACGAATTTTACGAAACCTGGCATGCGAGTGGCTTGCGGATTATGGAAAACTCCTTCGACAGTGCGCATGGCAACTTTGTCCATGCGCAATCGTGGGGCGATATGAGTAACCCGGTGCCCCCCCCGATCGACGAAATTTCTGATACCGAAACAGGCTTTGTCATGAAGCATTGGGTCGAAGTCCTGAATCCCGATTTACAGAAGCAAAATTTGGGTATTCAAGCTGAGAAAACCATTCGTACCAACGAACGCCGCTGGTTTATGCCCTTTGCTCGCACGCTCAAAATTCAATACCCCAATGGCTTAATTCACCTGATCTTTTCGGCTGCCACCCCGATCAATGACAAAACCTCACAGCTCATTCAGTTCTGTTTCCGCAACGACACTGAAGCCGATGCCAAAGCCGCCGATGTCATTGCCTTCGATCGCACCGTCACTCAAGAAGATCGGGAAGTTCTAGAGACAACGGATTATGATGCACCGCTCGATATCCGCGAAGAGCAACACATGGCATCCGATAAACCTGGTATTCTAATGCGGCATAAGCTCGCTGCTCTGCTGAAAGCGCACGGAGAAGTTGAGCAACGTCGCCAGGATTGATCGTGACTTATACCCTTCGTTCGGCTCTGATCCCCGTTGAGGACGGCTACGCTACGGTTGATGTGCAAATTGAGGACGATCGCATTGCGGCGATTGCTCCTGGCTTACCCTCTGTGGGAACGGCGATCGATGCCGAAAATAAGCTGCTGCTGCCCGGTTTTGTGAATGGGCACACCCACTCTCCCCAATTCTGGCAGCGAGGACTCATTCCTCAACTGCCGCTAGAACTATGGCTGGCAGACGTGTTTGACACCTCCACAACCGAAGTGGAGAAAACGTACTTGGGCGCATTGGGCACTGCCATCAATACGCTGCTTTCTGGCGGCACTTGCGTGATGGACCACCTGTACTTGATTGCTGGGCAGGAACTTGAGAGCGTTGCGGCGGCGGCTCGTGCCTACAAAGAGGTGGGAATTCGTGCGTTTATCGCACCCCTGATCCAGGATTTGCCCTTTGTTGCAGGCTATCCCGAAGGGGTGCAAACCCTTCCCCATCAGCCGTATCCTCAGTCCACAGCGGATGTGTTGGCTACGATGGAAGCGATCGTGGCACAATCTCATGCACCAGATGATGGGATTTATATAGCGGTCGGCCCCACAGGGTTCCATCGCTGTTCAGATGCGCTGTTTGAAGGGCTAAGAGACCTGAGCAATCGCCATAATCTCTGTCGCCACACCCACCTGCTAGAAACTCGATCGCAGAAGATGCTGGCGCAAGAGCGCTTTGGTGGCAGTGCCGTTAAGCATCTCCAACAGCTTGGCTTTCTGGATCACCGCACATCCCTGGCGCATTCCATCTGGTTGGATGATGCCGATATTGGCATCCTGGCAGAGACTAAGTCCACTGTGGTTCACAATGCTCTGAGTAATCTGCGCCTCGGTAGCGGTATTGCGCCCGTACTGAAGTACCTGCAAGCTGGTGTAAATGTCGCCTTTGGGTGTGATGGTGCTGCCAGTAATGATGGTCAAGACATGCTCGAAGCCATCAAAATTGGTTCCCTTTTGCATAACATCACTGACCCCGATTACCAGCATTGGATTACACCCCACAAAGCAGTTGAGATGGCCGCGATCGGTGGTTTTACAGGCGTCAACCTGGCTGATCAGGTCGGTTCGTTAACGGTTGGCAAACAAGCCGATCTGGTACTTTACGACCTCAAAAATCTCTCGCTGCTACCCCGCACCGATCCCATCAAGCTCCTTGTCTTAGGTAGACCCAATGCAGCGGTGGAAAGTGTGTGGGTACGCGGTCGGCAGGTCGTTTTAGGGGGGAAACTGCAAACGGTAGATATGGCCCATTTTTCACAAACCATCTTTAACGATGGAGCAGGCTACCATGCCCCTCGATACAGCACGATCCATCAAGTGGAAGCGCACTACCGTCGTGTGATGGGTTTGAGCGAATGTGGAGAAACGATGGCTTAGCAACCGTTGCATGCTTTGCTTGCTCCACCCTGCTACGATGGATGCGCGTTTGCTCTGAACAAGGTGCCTATGTCTCAGTTCCAGCAGTTAAAGCGACAGTTCTCTTGCTCTGGCGCGATCGTTTGCTCTGGCGCGATCGTAATGATAGCGCTGTCGGCTTGCTTAACGTCGCCGTCACAGGCACCCAAGCCAGATGCAGAGCAAGGAGCACAACTGGTTCCCGTCACGATCGATGCCGTAAAAATCACAGCGGGACAAACCATTTACGTTCCTGTCTACTCCTACATTTATCACTACAACAGCCAGAATCACGTGGTAAATTTGTCAGCGACACTCAGCATTCGCAATACCGATTTAACCAATTCGCTCATTCTAAAGGCAGTGCGCTATTACGATACACGTGGGCAGCTTGTAAGGGAGTATATAGACAAGCCAGCCGCGTTAAAACCACTAGCCGCCACTGACTTTTTTATTGAAACGGATGATATTAGTGGAGGGCTAGGTGCCAGCTTTATTGTTGAGTGGGTTGCTGAAAAAGCTGTGTACGAGCCTGTTGTTGAAGCGGTGATGATCAGTACGGCTTCTGCGCAGGGCATCTCCTTTGTGAGTAGCGGCAAAGTAATTAAGCAATATCAGAAGAGACCTTAATCAAAGAATGCCTGAATCAGTTTCCTGAAAAACACGACTCGATACAGAGTTTAGAGGAGGCGGCTGAAATTGCTAAAAGATACTGCACACATAGAATTGAGCCGACCTTAAAGACATTGCCTGCATTCGCCTTCTGTGCTGAATGTAGTTCATTTGGGTATAACGCATTGAGCCTCTTTCTCCTGCTAGATTAAGCCTAAGGAACGCGAATTCAATCATCTGTCATGCTGGTTTGGCTGTGTCATGCCATTGCGGCAGACGTTGGCCGCAGACAAGCTGCAGGTTGGCTTGGCAGCCTGCAGCGACTTTTCGACCGCTTTGATACACTTTAGCGAGCCTTGTCATAATGCTCTTGAGACCTGTACGCGTCGTTACTTTTGCCAGCCATGCTTTGACCAGATGGACAGGCTCCAAAAGGGCTCTTTGACACATTGTTGAGCCGTGAGGGCACAAGCGAGGTTCAAGCGGGTTGGCTTTGGCGGTGTAGGGCGGAGAGTGAGCAATGCAAATTTTCATCCCTAACGCGTTGACCAAGGCTGGCAAGGCTAGCTTGAACATGAGTCATGAGACCTGTTGCTACCGCCGCCCTCGCAGAGCCACAAAATCGCGTCTGCGAGGGGCTCTAGACCGAACGGCGCGACAACAGGAAATCAACACGCAAGAGATTGCAGCACACATTCCGCACTTCCAACTGGCACAAAAGGATTAAAACCCCTCAACACAGCAAGTCGTAGTGACGGCAAGCAGAACCGAAAAACTGGAGAATCCATTGGCGATCGTCGCTTAGGATCGTGAACTTAATAAGACCGGAGAAAGGAGGGAAAGAAGTTAGACT